>CANFQR010000001.1 GCA_947449125.1 Bacteroidota bacterium
CTTCATTCTTTTTAAAGTTATAGGTGGCGCCAATATCTAAACGGTGGTATGGTGTAATTCGGTAATTATTTCTTGTTCCTGTTGTGTTATAAGGGATATTAAAATTTTGAATAGTTATTTTTGAATTAGGGAAGGTGGCAGGTGTACCGCTTAATAAAACAAAATTGGTAGAAATACTCCAACGTTTGGCAATATCATAATTTACAACTGTATTTAAGCAATGTGTTCTGTCGTAGCGGCTAACAAACCATTTATCGTTACTTATTCCATTTACCAACCGTTCTGTTTTGCTTAGTGTATAACTAATCCAGCCATTTAATTTCCCCTTTGTTTTTTTTATAAAAAATTCGGCGCCATAAGCTCTACCAAGTCCCTGGATTAATTGATTTTCTACAGTTGGGTTAATAAACAAGTTAGCGTTGTCTACATAATCTAATTGATTTTGTAAATATTTGTAATATATTTCAACTGATGTTTCGTACGTGTTTTCTTTAAAATTCCTGAAATAGCCTATGCTGCCCTGATCGGCTAATAAAGGTTTAAGGTTGTTGGTGGCAAGCGTATAAACGTCTAACGGAGTGCTGGCAGCTGTATTGCTTATTAGCTGCAAGTATTGCGCCATGCGATTATAACTAGCTTTAATAGAACTTAAACTATTAATAACATAATTCATAGAAAATCGCGGTTCAGGATTTACGTATGCTTTTATAATTTCGCCGTTTGCATATTTTTTTGAACTAATTAATGGCAACTCTTCATTTGGGAGTGTATCGCCAAATGTGTAAGCAGTGCCTTTTCCAATGTAATTGTAGATACTAACGCGTAAACCATATTCAATGGTGAGTCGTGGTTTTAATTTATGTTCGTTGCCAATGTAGGCTGAATATTCAATGCCGTAACGATGGTCTGCTAAAAATTTAACTGTAGTTGTTTCAAAAGTACCGGTTGCATTATAAGGTAAAAAATCATAAAACAAGGCTTGAGCACCAAAACGCAATGTGTTTTTACTATTGGCAAAAAATGAGAAATCGTTTTTTAAACTATAATTAATAACATTACTACTCCAATTGAATTTTTGGTTGTTGCTTTCTTGCGTGAATTTAATTAAGTAATCATAATTGCTGTAAAAAGCGGTGGTATTCATAAATAGCTTGTTATTAAAAATATGATTCCATCGAGCAGTGCCTGTGGTATTTCCCCAGTTAAAAACAAATCCCGGAGAACCAAAGGCATCTCTCCCTAAATACCCACTCGCAAAAACGGTGTTTTTATCGTTAATGCGCCAGTTAACTTTTGCTGTGAGGTCATAAAAATAAAACACAGCATTTTTTATGGGATTAGTGGATTTTACAAAGGGTTTAACCAAGGCATCGATGTAGCTTCTTCGGCCTGCAATTATAAAACTTGCCTTATCTTTTTTAATAGGACCTTCAATGGAGACGCGGCTAAAAACGGTTCCTATTCCTCCATTAACCGAAAGTTTTTTACTGTTTCCTTCCTTCATTCTAACGTCTAAAATTGAAGAAACTCTTCCGCCGTATTGCGATGGAATGCCGCCTTTAATGAGCTTTACATCTTTTACCGCGTCAGGGTTAAAAACAGAGAAAAACCCGAATAAATGAGATGAACTGTATACAGGGGCTTCATCAAGTAAAATCAAATTTTGATCAATATTTCCTCCACGAACATTAAAACCGCTAGCGCCTTCACCAACAGTAGTTACGCCCGGCAATAATTGAATAGCACGAACAATATCTACCTCGCCAAAGAGTGCAGGAATTTTGTTAATTTGTTTAATGTCTAATTTGGCAGTACCTACTTCTAAACTTTTTATATTTTTATCATCAGCTTCGCCGGTAACTATTACTTCATCTAATTGTTTTCCATCTTCGGTAAGTTCATAATTTGAATTGATGTTTTTAGTAAGGTTAACAGAAAATGTATAGGTTTTAAAACCAATAAAGGAAATGGCAATAATATGATTGCCCTTTGGAAGTGTTAAAGAAAAAAATCCATATTCGTTAGCGGAAGTTCCAATGTTAGAGCCTTGTTTAAAAATAGTTGCACCAATGAGTGACTCGCCATTTTTTGAATCTTTTACATAACCACTAATTGAAAATTTTTCCTGGCTACGCGAATAAAAAACGAATAAAGTAAATAGTATTAAAAAACGAATCTTCATAATATAATATGGTATTGAGCTAATAACCTGTTTTGTGTAAAATTGTTTAAAAGAATGCAAAGCTAACTAAACAAAAATGGCTAAACAAACCGCTTGTCATTATTTAAATATTATTACCGTTTGTTTAGTTGTATAAATTACAAACTGGAGGTTCTCTATCAAAATTTAATAACTAAATTTTTGTAAGTTTACCATGATTTTTTACAGCCTTTTTAATGAAACCATCTATACCTAAAGGGACCCGGGATTTTGGACCTACTGAAATGCAGAAGCGGCAATATATCTTAAATATTTTGCGTAAAAATTTTGAGTTGTTTGCTTACCATCCAATCGAAACCCCTTCGATGGAGAATATTACAACGCTAACCGGTAAATATGGTGAGGAAGGCGACCAATTAATTTTTAAAATTTTAAATTCCCGCATTCACGAGAGTAAACAAAAAGAATTGCTTCGTAAAGAGTTTGAACTTTCATTAGATTCGTCAAGAAATTCCGAAGAATTAACTGAGAAAGCCTTACGTTATGATTTAACCGTGCCTTTTGCGAGATATGTTGTAATGAATCAGCACCAATTAACTTTTCCTTTTAAACGTTATCAGATACAACCTGTTTGGCGGGCAGACCGTCCGCAAAAAGGTCGTTACAGAGAGTTTTATCAGTGCGATGCAGATGTTATTGGTAGCAATTCCTTAATTAACGAATTGGAACTGATTTCCTTAATGGACAAATCGTTTAAAGAACTAAACTTACCTGTAATTATAAAATTTAATAATCGTAAAATTCTAACTGCCATTGCTGAACTTGTTAACGAGCAGGAAAAAATAATTGATATTACGGTTGCAATTGACAAGCTTGATAAAATTGGAAAAGAGGGCGTTAATAAAGAACTTTTAGAAAAAGGTATTTCAAATGCTGCTATAGAAACCTTGCAGCCACTATTAAATTTTAAAGGCAGTAATATCGAAAAAGTCGATATATTAAAAAAACTTATTGGAAACACAGATGCCGGTAAAAGCGGTATTGCTGAAATTGAATACATTTTAACCAATGCTAAGGTTTTATTTGCCGAGGTTGAATTAGACATCACACTTGCGCGAGGATTAAATTATTATACCGGAACAATTTTTGAAGTTAAAGCAAACGCCGGAACTTTTACACCAAGCATTTTGGGCGGAGGAAGATACGACGATCTTACAGGAATTTTTGGATTAAAAAACATGAGTGGTGTGGGCATTTCTTTTGGTATCGATCGCATTTACGATGTTATTAACGAACTGAATTTGTTTCCTGAAAGCGTAACCAAATTATCATCAATAAAAGTATTATTCACACATTTTGACGAAGCAACTCAGAACCACTGTTTAAAGCTTTCGGCCGAGCTGCGAGATAATAACATATCGTGCGAGGTATATCCTGATGTAACCAAAAAGCTTAGTAAACAATTTGAGTATGCTAACAAAAAAAATATTGAATTTGTTTGTACGGTTGGTAGTGATGAGCTGGCTACTGAAATATACGCAATAAAAAATATGATAACTGGAGAACAAAAAAAATTAAACATAACTGAACTTGTTGCCGAATTAAAATAAAAACAATGAAATTTATTATTGATCACACAAAGAAATTAACGCTTAACGATTTAAACATATTTTTAAACGACAAAGAGTCAACTGTTAGTTTATCTGACGAAACTAAAAACTTAATTGTAAAGTGTAGAAATTATCTTGATGATAAATTAAAAAACATCAGTAAGCCTATTTATGGTATAAATACCGGTTTTGGTTCGTTATGCAATGTTATTATTCCAGATAATGAAATTGAGCAATTACAGGAAAACCTTGTTAAAAGTCACGCTTGTGGCATGGGTAATCAGGTGCCTCAGGAAATTGTAAAGTTAATGTTGCTGTTAAAAATTCAATCGTTAAGTTATGGTAAAAGCGGCGTACAATTAGAAACAGTTGAACGCTTATGCGATTTTATTAATCATCAAATTTATCCAGTAATATACCAGCAGGGTTCTTTGGGTGCCAGTGGAGACTTAGCGCCATTAGCTCATTTAAGCCTTACACTTTTAGGTTTAGGAAAAGTAAATTATAATGGTCAACTATTGGATGCGGATACCGTTTTAAACGAAAAAAATCTTAAACCCATTAAATTAAAATCCAAAGAAGGTTTAGCGCTTTTAAACGGAACACAATTTATGAGCGCCTACGGTTGTTTTAATTTAATTCAGGCTGAAAAATTAAATACTTCGGCTGATTTAATTACTGCCATATCATTAGATGCTTTTGATGGACGAATAGACCCATATAAAGATAATCTTCATACAATACGACCTCATGCCGGACAATTAAAAACCGCGCAAACCGTTAGGGGATATTTAAACGGAAGCCAAATTTTACAGACTGAAAAAAAGCATGTGCAGGACCCGTATTCGTTTCGTTGTGTTCCTCAGGTTCATGGCGCAACAAAGGATACGGTTAATTATGTAAAGTCGGTGTTTGAAACTGAAATAAATTCGGTTACCGATAATCCTACTGTTTTCCCGGATGAAGATGAAATTTTAAGTGGCGGTAATTTTCATGGTCAACCACTAGCATTGGCTCTAGATTTTTTATGTATCGCCATTGCTGAATTAGCAAACATCTCGGAACGTAGAACTTATCTTTTAATTTCTGGCCAAAGAGGTTTGCCTCCTTTTTTAACACCAAACGCCGGATTAAATTCAGGATTTATGATTCCTCAGTATACGGCGGCAAGCATTGTTAGTCAAAATAAACAATTATGCACACCGGCAAGTATAGATAGTATAGTGTCAAGTAACGGACAAGAAGACCATGTAAGTATGGGTGCAAATGCAGCAACTAAATGTTTTCTTGTAATAGAAAATACCGAGAAAGTTTTATCTATAGAATTGCTTAATGCTGCTCAGGCATTGGAATTAAAAAGGCCTTTAAAATCTTCGGAAAAAATTGAATCAATAATTTCAAATTTCAGAAAAACAGTTTCGTTCATGAAAAATGACGAGGTAGTTTATGAGTTAATGAAGTCGTCACATGAGTTTTTAAAGAATGGTTTGTTGCAATAATGAAAAATAATAGTATAAAAATTCTTCTTTGTATTTTGTTTTTATTTACCTTAAAAACAAGCCAAGCCTGTCAATGCCCCATTACAGTATTGGGTTTGGAAGAATGTAATAAGTATGATATAATTTTTAAAGGAAAAATTAGTTCTGTTAAACCATGCGCCAATAATTTTGGTGTGGCTGAATTTGAAATTGAGGAGTTATATAAAGGGAACGTTACCGATAAATTTAAAGTGCTTTTTAATTGTGGCGTAGAATGCGCTATGGAATTTGGTATTGGACAGGAATGGATTATATATACCCGTTACAAGCAAGTTGATAAAGCTATTATGGATTGGTGTAGCAGAAGCAGAAAATTCTTTAAAAACGACAAAGAAGATTTTTATACCGTAACTTACGGTAACGATTATTTTGATGAATTAAGTTTTTTAAGAAAAAACCTAGGTTTACACAGAACCAGAAAAGAAACAGGTAACGCTGCCGGCAATAGAAATGCTCTACCCACACAAAATCAAACCATATTAATGATTTTAATTTCTTTATCGATTATTGTGTTATTTTATTACTTGTTTAATAAATATTTTAAACTGTAAAAGAGTTGTTGCTTTAATCTTTTATTTTGAAAAGGTTAAGTACTCTTAAGAAAAATTAAATTTCAGCATCTAAATTTTTTTGCCAATGCCATGCGCTCAGCATCATGTCGTCTAACGAATATTCAATTTGCCAGTTTAATTCTTTTTTAGCTAATGTATTGTCAGCATATATGGCAACGACATCTCCAGGTCTTCTGCCGCCAAGTGTGTAATTTAATTTTTTGCCCGCAACTTTTTCAAATGATTTTATGGCTTCGCGAACAGTTACACCATTTCCGGTACCCAGATTAAATAATGATATTTTATTTTTATTTTTTTTGTTTATCAGGTAATTCAAAGCTTTAACATGAGCATCGGCTATGTCGCATACATGTATATAGTCTCTTATACAATAACCATCTCTTGTATCATAATCATTTCCAAAAACGGTTAATGTGTTTTTTCCTACAGCAGTTTGTGTAATTATTGGCACCAAATTGTTAGGTCGGTTTAATGGAAACTCCCCAATTTTCCCACTCATGTGAGCGCCTACAGGATTGAAATATCTTAGCAATACCGCATTAAAATCTGGATTAGCATTAACAACGTAATTAATAATATCTTCTCCAATTTGTTTTGTATGAGCATACGGACTTTCGGCTTTTTTTAAAGGAGTGTTTTCGGTAACTGGCAGCTCATCGGCATTTCCATAAACTGAGCAAGAGGAGGAAAAAATAAAATGTTTAATGTTGTTTTCAGTGGCAAACTTTAACAGGTTATTAAGGGAGTTAAGATTATTATGATAATAAACAAGAGGCTTATCAACACTTTCAGGAACAGATTTATAAGCGGCAAAATGTATAAATCCAATTATATTTTTAACACTTGATAAAGCTTCAAAAAGTTGATTGGTGTCGCAAAGATCCAAGTCAAACGTTTGAAAATTTTTACCGGTGATACTTCTTATTCTGTCGTATGCCTTATGAGTTGAATTAGAAAAATTATCAATTGAAACTATATTATAATCGGTTTTATTAAGCAGTTCAATAATTGTATGTGAGCCAATGTAACCGGCTCCGCCTGTAACTATTATGGTTTGATGATTATTTTCCATTTCAAATTATTTGATAGTAAATGAACTGTAAACATGATTATATTTTTCTATTCCGTCTAGTAGCGAAAAATAATTATGCGCAGTGTGTTTAGTGTTTTTTGATATTACATGGCTTCTTTCTAATAATTCATGAGTGGCATTTTGATAACTGCTATCATTAAAGTCAGAGATCAGAATGCCGCAATCTGATTCATTAATTATATTTTCAACATCACCAATGCCTGTATTTGTAATTATCGGTATGCCCATTGAAAGTATTTCTCCCATTTTGGTTGGTGAAGAAGCGGATTTTGAAAAACTGGGTTTAATAAAAAATAATGAAGCCGAGGAGAGTGAAATATAGGTTGGCATGTCGTTTCTTGTTGACGCAACGATTATTAATTTATCTAACGCTAAGCCTTGTTTTTTGGCGGCTTCATAAATTATTTCTTTATCATCTTTTGTAATTATTAAAAATACGGCATCGGTTTTTTGAGATAATATTTTAAAGAATGCTATCATCTCGTCTGACATATACCACGTGCCTAAACTACCAACATAGCTCAGTACAAATTTATTGTTTAATTGAGGGTAATTAGTTTTTATTGTACTTAAAACGTTTTCATTAATTGTTTTTTCGGAGAAGTGTTCTAAATCAACGCAACAAGGTATTACTGATATTTTTGAGTTGTTAATTCCCAATTCCCAATTTAAAATAATAGATTTTGCCTTTTGAGTCAGAGAAATAACGGCATCTGCATGTATCAAAATTTCTTTTTCTTTTTTCTTGAAATAGGAATATAAAAAGCGGCCTATAGGTTTTGATTTATTCCATATACCCCCATCAATTCTTTCATCTGCCCAAAAACCACGCATGTCAAAAATTAAACCTGTACTATATTTTTTTTTAGCGTTTAATCCTATTAAGCCAGCTAAATAACTTCGGCAATGTAAAATAATTTGATTTGGACTGTTTATAATAGTTTGTTTGACAATTTTTTTTAGACTATTGTAATTTTGAATTTGAGACACAAATGGGATGCTGTTTTTATAAAAGCTATATTCCCATTTAATGTTTGCTGCTTTGGTAATATTGTTTATTTGAGTATGATTTTGTTCCCAGTTGGCTTTTTTTTCACAACTAACAATTCCAATTGAATATCCTTTTTTTGCTAGGCCTACCAGGTAAGGCAATACTTGCGATTGTCCTAAAGGGTCGGTCATGCCATCAATGGATACAAATAGAAAATAATTGGCCTTATTCATTTATGATTAAAGTTAATTGTAATATTAATTTATCCATTTTTTATACCACATTTGAAACATCAGCAAATACCAAATTTTGGTAGCGTATTCTTTTTTGCCGTTAAAAAAATCAATTTTAATTTTTTTCACATAGTCTACATTAAATATATTTTGTTTTTCAATATCAGATTCGTTCAAATAGTCGTTCACCAATTGTTTAAGTTCATTTGCCAGCCAGTTTTCTATTGGTATGGCAAATCCCATTTTTGGCCGGTTCATTATTTTTTGAGGAATATATTGATGTACAATTTCTTTTATAATGTGTTTTTTTGAACCTTTAAAGTATTTGTAATGATCAGGCAATTGGGCGGCAAATTCAATTACGCGATGGTCTAAAAACGGCTCCCTTCCCTCAAGACTTGCAGTCATGGAAGCTCTATCAACTTTTTGTAAAATATCGTCTAATAAATACGTTTGATAATCAATGGCCATCATATAAGATAGCGGTGTGTAATATTCTTTTAACAGAGTATTGTTTAAATAGGCGGTTTCAATAGTGTTAGCAGGTAATTTGAGTAATTTTTTAAAATCGGTATCGTTAAACTGAGTGCTTAAACTATGCATCATGTTTTCAGGCGATGGATTTTTTAATAAACTTTTTAATTTTTCGTACCGGTTATGAAAATTATATTTTTTATTGAATACAGGAATTTTATCTGCGTTAACGCTATTCATTACTCTCGCAATGTTTTTTCTAAATGGTGCCGGTATTTGATTTAATGTTTTTCCGTACTTCATTAGATAATCATACCGGTTATATCCTGCAAAAATTTCATCACCTGCATCAGCGCTTAAAGCAACTGTAACTTGTTTAGCAGCCATTTTGCAAACTAGTGTAGTTGGTATTGCACTGCTATCTGCAAATGGCTCATCATAATAGTAGGGCAAATCGGGTATTAGGTTTAAGGCTTCTTTTTCGGTGCATTCAATTTCTTGATGATTTGTTCCGAAGTGGTTGGCAATTTCTTTTGCGTAAGGAGCTTCATTTAATCCAATACCGGGCACAGCAATTGTGAAGGTATTTAATTTTTCAGTTCTGTCTTTTTGAAGCAGTGCAGTAACGCAGGTGCTGTCGTAACCTCCGCTTAAAAAAACACCAACAGGTACGTCGGACACCATTCTGTAATTAAACGCTGAAGTCAATATTTTTTCTGTTTCACTTTTAGCCTCACCAAACGAAATATTTAATTTTGGTTTATTATAGGCATCGTAAACATCCCAATATTTAGTTATGTTAATACTTTTTTGTGTTATGTTGAAAGTTAGACTATGACCAGGCTTAAGTTTGTAGCAATTTTTAAAAATGCAATTTGGGGTTGGAACATTGCCATATTGCATAAATGCGGCAACAGCGTCAATATTAATTTCTTTTTTAAATTGAGGATGTTCATGAAAGGCTTTTAACTCTGATGCAAATAAAAACAGGTTATTACTCCAATAATAAAAAAATGGTTTTACGCCAGCTCTATCTCTTAAGCAAATTAACTCTTGTTTTTTTGTGTCGTAAATTACGAAAGCAAACATGCCAATAAATTTTTGTACACAGTTACTTCCCCATTGATGATAGGCATGCAAAATTACCTCGGTATCCGAATGGCTTTGAAACGTGTGGTTAAGTGAAATTAATGTTTGTTTAATTTCATTAAAATTATAAATCTCTCCATTAAATACAATCCAGTAATTATTGAAACACATGGGTTGTTTTGCCGAATCAGTTAAGTCAATAATTGATAACCGTCTATGACCTAAGCCAATTTGAAAATCAGAAGTGTTAAAAAATTCATAACCAAAACCATCTGGTCCTCTGTGAGAAAGTGTATTAGTAAGGTTCTTTAAAATAATTTCAGAAGAACTACAATTTAAATCTACAAAACCCGAAATACCACACATTTTAAATTAAATTAGAAATGAAAATAATTGACAAAGCCTGAATAAAAATAATTCTCAGGTTACTATATACAAATCTAGATATTAGATTTACCATGTAATTTAAGCCATTTAAATTGAAGTAAAAATAGTATTTTTATACTTCTAAATGTACAATAAGCCTGATATATTTGATGTTTTATTACCTCCCTTTTATCTTATAATTGCAATTTATTATGGTCAAATAGTCAAAAATAAAAACTTAAAAAAAAATCCGGAGTACGAGTATTTTTTGATGGGTTTAATTGCCCGTATAGTAGGGGCAGTATTTTTGGGTTTAATCTACTATTTTTATTACGGAGGTGGAGACACAATTAATTATCATCGTTCATCTGTTGCCTATGCCAAATTGCTTTTAGTAAACACCGAAGATTTTTGGACAGGTTGGTTTGGTAGTGTAAAATACAACTATTTAGCGTTTAACGAATTTACCGGATTCCCCACTTACCGGCCAACAGACAGTCATGCGTTTTTTGTGGTAAGATTATTAATTCCAATTGTTTCTTTAGGCTGTTATTCTTATTTTGCTTCTGCTATTTTAACGGCTGTAGTAACCTACGGTGGCTTATGGAAATTATATCAAACATTTTTAGCTGAGTTTCCGCATTTAAGAAGAGAGATGGCAATTGCTTGTTTGTTTATTCCATCGTGTGTGTTTTGGGGTTCAGGTTTAATGAAAGATTCTTTTACTATATCGGCGGTTGGTTGGTTCACATATTCTTTTTATAATTTGTTTATTAAACGAAGCTGGAAGTTAAAATATTTTTTGTTTTTATTTATTTCATCGTTTGTAATTATTGCCATTAAACCATACATTTTCTTTGCCTTGTTGCCTGGATCAATTTTATGGATGAGCAGTAGTACAATCAAAAAAATTTACAATCCATATTTACGCGCCTTAGCTTCTCCGGTTTTATTGATTTTAGCCGGTGTTGCGGGTTATTATGCCCTTAATCAGATAGGAGATTCTTTAGGGGTTTATAAAGTTGATACAGTTTTAGACAGAGCGGTTATTGTACAGCAAGATATGAAGGCTGATTACTATGGAGGAAATTCTTTTGATATTGGAGATTTTGATGCCAGTTTATCCGGCATTACCTCGAAGGCACCAACAGCAATTTTTGCAGGTATTTTTAGACCGGGATTGTGGGATGTGCGAAACCCCGTAATGCTGGTTTCAGCTTTAGAAAATACTTATTTGTTGGTATTGACATTCTTTTTATTATACAAGTTAAAGTTTCTTGGTTTTTTCAGATACATTAATAAAAATTCAATGATCTTGTTTTCAGTTATGTTTTCGTTGTTTTTTGCGTTTTCTGTTGGTTTAACATGCGCCAACTTTGGATCTTTGGTTAGATTAAGAATACCAGAGTTGCCCTTTTTTGTTGCCAGTTTATTCGCAATAAGGTATCATTATGAAAAGACGATTGAAAAACGACACGAAGAGAAAATAAAAAAGATAAAACTTTAATTTATTGTTTAATAAACCAGCCCTTGAGGCTGTCTCCAATTCCAAGCAGACTCAATAATTGATTTACACTATTTCTAGCAAATTTAAAAATCCATTTCGAGTCAATTTGAGTTCTTATTTTTTCATCATCAGATTTTGAAGAAATAATTTTTTGATTGCTTTTTCCTGAACTTGTTTTAAAGCGTGTTAAGCTAATTCCGGTTGTTTTTATTTTGTGTTTTTTGAAACCGTTTAGTTTAAATAATTTTTTAATGGAATTTGGCGTATAATAACAAAGATGTTCAGGGTAGGTTATTACGTTATATGCCGCCTTTAATTTTAGTCGCAGTAGCGAGTTAAAATTTGGGGTAGTAACATAAACTAACCCTCCTTTTCTTAAGATTTTATAAAAATTAGTTATTTCATCTTGTGGGTTGTTAATATGCTCAATAACTTCAATTGATAAAATAACATCAAATGAATTGGGTTCATAGTCAGCTGCGTTTAAAAACCCTTTTTTCATTATTATTCCCTTTTTTGAACAAATGTCAACTGATTTTTGTGAAATTTCGGTTCCGTATACCTCCCAACCTCTTTTTTTAGCTTCGTTTAAAAAATAACCCGTGCCGCAGCCAACATCTAAAATACGATTGGTTTTTCTGAATGATTCAAATTTATCTAAAATTTCATGGTATCTCTTTATGGTAATAGGAGAAATAAAATCATCTAAGCCATAATTTTCATAATATTTTTCTATAATTTCTTTAGTAGGTATTTTTTTTGAAAAAACAAAACCACATGAACCACATTTACATAAGTGAACTTTCTCATATCCTGCATAATTTAAAAGATTAGTAGAATTACATATTAAACATTTGGCATGCATGTATATTCAAAATTTGATAGTAAACTAAAAATTACCGAGTTTTTCTTTTTTAAATAATTTTCTATAGCTATCGTAAATAAAATTTAATTTTTTTTCGTCGTTAGGATAATCGGTATACCATTTTCCAGGCAAATTGATGATGTCTTCAAACTCTGTTGTGGTAATTTCCAGTTTTTTTGCAATGTATTCAATTTCACGGCTTGATTTTTCACTGTTATATGGTAGAGTTTCCAATTCCTTAAGTGCTTGTTCGCGAGTAATTTCACCTGTACATACTTGCGATGAAAATGTGGCTCTCCTGTAATCAATACCAAATTTTTTAAATAAATAATAAGATTGAATAAAACCTGTATAAACCGATTCGTAATGCTTTCCCCCATAGTAGCGCCAGTCTAATTCTTTTTTTAATAACTCCATAGCTTCGTCTTTAGCGTAAGGCAGGTAATTTAACAGGTAAATAATTTTTATACCCTTAAATAGTTTATAATACATTTCTTTAATAAATCCAAAAAAAGGAAACTGTTTAGTTTTAACTTTTCCAAAATGTTTATGAATGTAATTAAAGTATTTGGCGTCTTTAGCATTGTAGTGCCAATGTTTTGGAAGAATACCTTCTGTTGCAAAATTTCCGCCACTAATTATGTATTTAACGCCATATTTATTTGCCGACAAATGGACTGCACCTAATAGAGCAATATCGGTAGGCGTCTCGGCTTCGGGAACCGATGCTTTTAAAAACGCCAATTGTAAATCTTTAAATTCTTCCCAGTCTAAAACAAAACTTTCGTAATCTATATTTAATTTTTTGGCAATATTTTTAATATTTAAAACGGCTTCCTCAGAATTCCAACCGTTGTCCATATGAACAGCCAATACCCTAAGTCCATTTTTTTTACATATGTATGCTGCATAACTGCTGTCTACTCCGCCGCTTAAACCAACTATACAATCGTATTCTTTACCTTTACCAGCATTTTTCATTTCTGCAATGAGTTGCTGAAATTTTAAATCACTTTCTTTTCCAAGGTAATTATGTTTGGCTCGTTTTTCTAGGAATTCGGAGCATAAATTACATTCGCCTTTTTCGTTAAATGAAATACCTGGGTCCGAAGTGTCCATGACACATCTCGTACAAATTTTATATTCTGCCCTATTCATTTTTATAAATATTAAATCAAAAATAATGTTTTAATATCAAATATCGCTATTAAAATTTAAGGCAGTTTTTTCGGGATAATTAATTAAAACACCATGTTTAGCACCTTGGTAAACAAAAAGGCTTCCGGCAGCTAAACCATTTGCGTGCCCTTTCAGATAGGCTTCTTTTAAATGATCTAATTTTCCTGCCCCGCCAAGCGCTACAACTGGAATTGTTACTTTGTTTGAAATCCTATTAATTAAATCCAAATTATAACCTTGCATCATGCCATCGTTAGTAATTGACTGAATAATTATTTCACCAGCACCCTTTTCTTCCATTAAACCGGCAAATTCTTCTGGAGAGTACCCCGTAGAATGCTTACCATTAAATATAAAGGTTTGTTCTTTCCCAAAAAGAAAAGTTTTTTTTACATCAATACAGACTACAATTGTTGATGATCCAAATGTTTCAGAGGCTTGTTTTATAAAATCAGGGTTTTTAGCAGCATACGAATTTATGATAACTTTTTCTGCCCCTGCATTAATAATGCTTCTTATGTCTTCAATTTTGGTAATCCCTCCACCTACTGCAAATGGCATATTTGCTTCTTCCCCAATATTTTTTATCAATGCCAATGAAATAAGCCTTTTTTCGGCAGTAGCTGTAATGTCTAGAAAAACTAATTCATCGGCTTTTAAATCGTTGTAAATTTTTACGGCGTTTATAGGGTCGCCAATATAACGAAAGTCTTTAAAAGCTTTTGACTTAACCAAACCATGATTCTTAAGTAATAAAACCGGTATAACTCTTGGTCTAAACATATTTTTGCCTCAGCAGTAGGTTTTTAAATAATTTAATTTTATAGAGATCATATGATTTATTGGATTTAGTGTTTGTGTTATAAATTAACGAAATTTTTCAGTAGAATTTCGCCGGTATCATGACTTTTTTCGGGATGATATTGAACGCCGCAGATGTTCTCTTTTTCAATTGCAGAAACAAACCTACTTTCATAATCAGTTTCATTTAAAATATCTATTGGGTTGTTTGTTTTAAAATGATAGGAATGCACAAAATAAAACTCTGAAGAATTAGGAATATTATTCATAAGCTTACTTTCTTTTGATATGTTAACTTGATTCCAGCCGGTGTGAGGCACTTTGTATTTTAATTTGTTGGTTATGTTAAATTTAACAACGTTAGCATCTATCCAGCCAAGTCCCTCAACATTTCCCTCCTCGCTTTTATTGGCCATTAATTGCATACCTAAACAAATACCGAGTATTGGTTTTTTTTTAATTAAAACTTCTTGATTTAAAATTTCAATTAAGTTTAATTTTTTTAAATTTTCCATTGCTTTTCCAAAATGACCAACTCCCGGTAGTATTATTTTATCTGCAGTTAAAATGGCCTCCTCGGAAGAGGAAACAAACGAATCAATCTTTAACCTATTTAGCTTTTTGGTAACAGAAAAAATGTTACCCATACCGTAATCTAGTATTAAAACTTTGTTTGGCATATTGCTTTTATTTTTGAGAGCATATTTTTTTAATTAAATCAGATAATTCTTTCACCTGATGTTTTCTGGAATAATTTTCAGAGTTAATGGTGTTGCATTTCACGGCTTTTTCTTTGCTAAATTCCGAATAAATTTTTTGTAATACTTCTTCCAAATGTTTTGAGTTATTTATAATAATACCTGAATTGGTGTTGTTAATTAATTCTTCTTGTAGATTATTATTTAGGGCACTATTGTCATTAATCGGAAAATATTTAGATTTTAATTTTAATGATTCTGGGTCGTTTTTAAAACAAAGTAAAATTAAACGATTCAAACCAACGTAATCAAATATTTTTGTTCCTAATATAGAATAATCGTTAAATAACAGCATAACATTTTGTTTGGCCAATTCTTTTAAAAGAAATTTGTTTTCTGTTTTTTTATGGATAAAAACATAATTTAAAAGCGGCTTAAAATCAGAATTAATTGTTTCTATCAATTGAGAATTTTTGTTGGTGCCGTAAAAATTAATCTTAATTTTTGGATCGGGATGAGCTGTTATAAACTTAGTGATTACAGATAAAAAAATAGTTATTGGATGCCATTCATAAATTGAACCAACAAATGCAATATTAAGACAGTCACTTCCTTGAATTATGTTTTTAGTTTCATCAATGGCTTGAGGGTCGTAACCGTTAGGTAATATTAAAAAAGGTTTGTTTTTAATAAGTTGAGAAATCTTATCCTTTAAAAATTCAGAAACCGTAATTATTGATGAAGCGTTGGCAATTATTTTTTTTTCAAGAAAAGAATGCCAAATTTTAGAAATTAAGTTGTTCTGGATATATTGTTTTTGCGACCAAGGATCCCGGTAGTCCGCAATCCAAGGGGTGTTAAATTTTTTGCTAAGTTTTGAAGCATATCCAAATAAAATAAACGGATCGCCGGTGGCCATAATTACATCAACTTTATTAGCAGAAAGGTATTTTTTGGCTTCGAAATATAAATTAGATTTAGGCCCAATTGGTAAAATAAATTGTGATATTTCATAAAACCCTGAGATTAATTTTCGGATGAACTTGAATTTAGATTCTCCATACTTTATCATTAATTTATTGGCTAGGTTTGGGCGATAGGGAGTTTTAATTAATGTACTTTCATTTAATAATTCTACAATTGTATTATCAGATTCACCGGGAGCAATATAGTCCATGTAATTACCATATTTGTTGCTCCATTGACGTGTTATTACAACCGGATGAACGCCATATTCATGTAAATATTTATACCAGCTGTAAGGTCTTAATCCACCTACCGAAACATAAGGAGGGAAATCATAAGCAAGTATGAGGATTTTACACATCGGATTTGGTTAAATTTATAAACTTTTTATTTCGTTAAAAATAGTTTTTTCTTGTTTCTCCCAGTTAAATTCAGTTTTTGCTTCCTCACAGTTTTTTTTGAATTCTATGACTTCTTGTTGGTTAATGTTTAACAGAATATTTTTTAAAGATTCAATACTGTTTTCGGTTAAATAACCGACATTGTATTTAGAGAAAACTTTACTGTTTTCGTTTGAATTTGTTGCTATTACAGGTAAAGAAGCATGAATGTATTCGAATAATTTATTTGGAGAGGCAAGTGCTTTACTTTTATTTATTGGTTCGAGTAAATTAATTCCAAAATCGGCTCCAGCAGTAAAATGAAGCAATTTATCTGATGGTTGCCTTGCCATGAATTTTATTTTATGTGTTAATTTATATTTTACACATGATTTTTCTAATTGGTTTTTTAATGAGCCTTCGCCAATTAGAATCAGTTTATAGTTATCAGGTAATTCAATAAATAAATCAATTAGCAGTTCTAATCCTCGTCCTTGATTAAAAACACCTTGATAAAGAAATATTATGTCAGATATACCCCACTCATAGTTTAATCTAAAGTCAAATTTTGTATCAGTTTTTTTGCTTGTTATTGGAAAATTCATAATTACCATAGTTTTTTTTATGTTATGATAATTTTTAAAATAATTAATGAGTGAATCATTTACAGAAATAAAAAGATCAACTTCAGGAATAATTTTATTTTCAATAGCGTTTCCGTGCCATTTCATTATTTTTAATAAGCATTCAAAAACAATACTGTATAAAAAGTTTGCTTTTTTAGGAAAAAATTGATTGAGGGTTTCAACATAAATTTCATGAGCATCAAAAACCAATTTACAATTAAGTTTTTTTGAGATGGTATAGGCAGGGTACAATGTTGGTAAATCGTTAGCCCAAATGATAGAATAATTAATTTTTGATTCAATTATCTTCTTGATGTAAAAATTAAATTCAAAACAAAAAAAAGAATGTCTTAATACTTTTACCCAAAACGTATCGTTATGTACAAAAGAGAATAATCTTACATTTTCTGAAAAGTGAAATTTATCATTTTCAGGACGGCCATTGATGTAATATAAATCGACTAAATATATTTTACTTAATGACTGAATCATTTTAATAACTCTGTTGTCATTATAGATTTCGTCGTTTAATAAAACTGCAATTCGATTCATTTACTTTGTAAAAATTTTGCTGTAATTATAGTTTTCCAATCATTCGTAAATTCATTTTTTATGATATTGTTTTTTATTAAAAACGACTTAGAGTCTTTTACTAAATTTTGGAATTCATTTACCTTGGTCCATTGATTATGAGGTGCCTCAAAACCAATTTTGTCTTTTCTTCTTGTAATGTTATTTGGCAACTCGTTCTCCATAGCATCTCTCAAAATGGCTTTTGACCAACCATTTTTTAAAATTAATTCGGCTTTTAATCCTAATACAAATTCAATAAGTTCGTGATTTAAAAAAGGTAAGCGAACTTCAACAGAGTGTGCCATTGAGTTTCTGTCGGCAAATTTCAGTAGTTTTTCTAAACCTTGATTAGTTAACTCATATTTTAGCATTTCTTTGAGCGAATTAAATTCTCTAAAAGGATTTTTTTCAGATTTATGAGCGCCAAAAAAATCAGCGTTAATTCCAGGATTAAGAGTAGGTAGTAATTTCTTTTTAATTTGGGTAATTACTTTATAAGTATTGGGAAAAATTAATGAGCTTAAATCTTTATAAGACAACGCTAAATTATAATTATGATTTAATTGTATGTTTTCTTTAAATCGCTGAGAAAGATTTTTATTCTTGTAAATTTCTTTAAGGTAAAACTTAAAGTCTTTATCATATCCACAAAGAAATTCGTCTGCGCCTTGTCCGTCAAGCATTACAATAATTCCATTTTTTCGTGCTTCGCGGTAAACACACCATTGTGCATAAATACTGCCGGTTTGAAAAGGTTCTTCCTGGTGTTCAATTAATTTATCTAAATCTTCCAGAATACCTTTTTCGTTAATTTCTATATTATGGTGTTTTGTTTTAAATTTTGAAACAACTTCATTTATAAAAACACCCTCATCTTTACTAAAACCAGGAAACCTTGCAGAAAATGTATAATTATTAGTTGTGTATTGAGAAATTGCTGCAACAACAGAGCTGGAGTCTAATCCACCTGAAAGTGAACTTCCAACAGGCACATCAGATCTTAATCGTTTTTTTACTGAATTGTAAAAAAGTTCTTTGAATATTTGTGAAGCTTTTTGAGGATTAAAGTCGTTTTTTGTAGTTATGTCTAATTCCCAATATTTTTTTTGGATAATGTTTTTTTGCTCGTCAACAATAAAATAATGAGAAGGCTTTAATTTATGTATTTCGCTGAAAAAAGTTTCTTCTTGATTCAGGGGGTTTTCAACTAAATCGTGGCAGAGGTAATTAAATAATAACGTTTCATTTTTTGTTTTTGAAATGCCAACTGCCCATAAGGCCTTCATCTCAGAAGCAAAATATAAATCGCCATTATAAAAGCTGTAATAAAATGGTTTTTCTCCAAACCTATCTCTTGCGCAAAATAATTTATTGCTTTGTTTATCATATAATGCAAACGCAAACATTCCATCAAAATAATGTAAACAATCTGCACCATAAAAATCGTAAGCTGCTAAAATTACTTCGGTATCGCTATTAGATTTGAATTTATAGCCTTTTAAAATTAAACTTTCTCGTAATTCAATGTAATTGTAAATTTCGCCATTAAAGGTGATGGTGTATCTATTTAAATAGTGCATTGGCTGACTGCCATTTTCACTCAAGTCAATAATAGATAGTCGGCGATGACCAAGAGCAAGATGTTCTCTTTCTGAATACCAATAGCCAAAGCCATCAGGACCACGATGAGCAATTGAATTTGTCATGAGTGGTAATTTTGCAGTTAAAAAATGAATCCCTTTACTCGACAAAATTCCGGCTATTCCGCACATATTCTATAAAGTTAATATAATTTTTTTTATTTGAATTGAACGTATAATTTTCGGATATTTTTTTTCTGGCTAAGTCTCCTTTTACAGTTAAATCATACTTTCCTTCAATAATGGAGATAAAAACTTTTTCCCATTCCTCTGTTGATGCACACAAAAAGGAATCAACGTTATCAGATATAATTTCATTATTAATAGTAATTGCGCTTGCAACACTTACTATTCCTAATCCCATATATTGAATTAATTTAAATCCAGCTTTGCCTTTTGACTCATTGTCATGTATTAGAGGCATTAAACCAATGTCGATTTTTTTTAGGTGTTCAATTTCATTTTTTAATGACCATTTAATAAATTCTTTTGGGAATGTGGTTTTTCTATCATAATAATCTCCTCCGATAATAATTAATTTAAACTTATAATTATGAAATAGTTTTTCGAACAATGGTAGTAATAAATCTAACATTACGTAATTATTGTTACTACCAACCCAACCAAATGTAACTTCGTTTAGTGGTTTAATATATTTTTTTTGTTCGTACTTGTCATAATCAACACATGTTGGTACTATGCAAATGTTTTCTGATCTTGAATTAAGATTGATACTTTGAATTTTTTCTTTTAAATAAGTAGAAGCTACAATAAATCGCTTGTATAATTTTAAGGAGTTGTTGAATTTGTCGCCATCTTCTAGAAGTAGTTTGGCAAATTTATTTGTTATTTTTTTTGGTTGTTCTTTGGCCGCCGATAAATCATCATCAATATCCAAAATTGCATCAGGGTTAAAGTGTAGAAGCAATTTTTCTAAAAATAAATTACCATAGTCATTAAACAAAAGTAATTCTCTTCTTACAATAACAACTTCATAGTTTCTTGACTTGATTACCTGCCAGAATCTTCTATTTAAAAATTTAATTAGAAATAATGCATGATTGTTTTTTAGGTTGTGATAAAAATCTTCTTTATCAAAAACAGTATTAATTTCAACTTCATAGCTATTTTCCGTTAAGATTTCGCTCCATTTTTTTACGCGCCAATGGAAACCGGCATTACCTTCAAAAAATGCAGCTAAAAATAAAATTCCGGATTTATTTTTTTTCGGAGGAAGTAGCTTTTTAAAAATAAAAGCTATAAAAATGTAAACATATAGTTGGGTAAAAAGTATTGCTTTAATGAAAATATTAAAAATCCATTTCATTAACTATTAATTAGTTTTTTTAAATCATTAAAAGAAATTAGGTTGAGTATTTCTTTTCTCGATTGAGCTAATACATGAAATTCAAAGTAAGGATTGTTTATTGTGGATGATGGACCAAAATTGATTTTTTTCGAAATAATACCAACGCCCCAATCAGTATCTACGCAACACGAATAAATATCTGTGCGTTTTCTTTCTTTTACAAAAGCTTTCCATGTAGTTCCGTTCCAGTTTTGCATTGCTGGCGATATTTCGTAACGGTGAGCTTCTCTGGCGTGCCATTCGGTGGGGGGATTACAATCGTGTAAAACAATAAAACCGTCATCTTTTATAAAATCTAGTGAGTTATGTATATCTCTTTCTACTTGATCCGCTAAATGTAAGCCATCAACAAATATTACATCAAATTTTATATTTTTATCTAGTAAGTTACCTGTCCTAAGGTTTTCAAAAAATTCGTCGCTAGTTAGTTTAAAGTCTACAGGGTTTGGCGCAAACTCTATACCCGGATCAACACTATATTTTTTATCGGCAACAATTTTATTAAAATTAATTTCAGGATTTCTTACGCCAATTTCTAAATAAACAGTTTCTCTATTTAAACTATTTAATAAGTAATTAATTATATCCGACCTAAGCGGGGTTTTATTGATTTCCTGTTTGTTTAATTTTTCGGTTTCAATATGATAAGAATCATTTAGAAACCTACCACCCCAGTTGTAATAATTAAATAGTTTCTTGAACATAGTTTGCTTTTTGAATTAAACCCATTTAAAGTTGCCGAAAACATTACCGTATTCGTAGTCGCCATGAATAATAAATTTTGAGGATACATCGGTTACATTAAAATGGCATATTTCTTCTGCAATATCAATTTGTTTTACTTTTGGAATATGAATAAAACAATGCAAATGATAGTTGCCACGAGTTAAAAAATGATTACTTATTTTAATGGTATGTGTGTTATTAATTATGGGTGTTTCCGCCGAAAATACAGGCGAGCCATATTTGTCTTTTACAATTACAAAAATAGAGTAAGGATGATTTTGTTTTTGGATTAGAAAGTTTAGTTGAATGTAAATAAAATCGTCACAGGTAAATTCTGAACTAGCCTCATTATTTTGATTTAGAATTTTTATTTCATTAAAGCAAACGTCAGCATCAGATTTAATTGTTTCAGGCCTGTAGTAACTGTTATGATTTCCTTGCGATAAGTATTTAGTAATAATTTCATCCGTTGAGCCAATTGAATTTACTTGTCCTTTGGCGAGATATACCGATTTTTGACATAAAGATTTTAGCGCAGCCAAATTGTGGCTTACAAACAAGATGGTTCTTCCGCTTTTGCTAACCTCACCCATTTTACCCATGCATTTTTTTTGAAATTCTGCATCACCTACCGCTAGCACTTCGTCAATAATTAAAATTTCATTTTGTAAAAATGCTGCTACAGCAAAGGCCAATCGCAATTGCATACCACTACTGTAATGTTTTAATGGAGTATCAATAAACTTTTCAACCCCTGAAAAATCTACAATGGCATCAAAATTTTTCATGATTTCTGATTTTCGCATGCCTAAAATAGACCCATTCATAAATACATTTTCTCTGCCGCTTAATTCGGAATGAAATCCAGTGCCAACTTCCAATAAACTTGCAATTCTTCCTCGGCCAATTATTTTTCCGGAGGTAGGAGGTGTAATTCGCGAAAGGATTTTTAATAGGGTAGATTTTCCGGCTCCGTTTTTTCCTATAATGCCAACCGTATCGCCTGGCATTACATCAAAACTCACATTTTTTAATGCCCAAAAATCTTCTTTTTTTGATGATGGTTTTAAAAAGGAAAGTAAACTATCTCTTAAACTTAAATAAGGCTCGGTGTTGCCTTGAATTTTAAATTTTTTACTAATATCTCTTATTTCTAGAATTGGTTTCAATACCGTGAATTTATAAAAAAGAAGATTAAAAGACAATTAATTGGTGGGTTTAAAAGCCTTGTTTGTCGTTAATATTAAATACTTATATTTTTTTTTGTTTTGCTACAAAATTTTCCAAGTCGCTAATGGACTGTTTGTAGGAGAAAACTTCTGTTATAGATAGAAAATCATCTTGGTTTACGCAGTAATTATAAAATAATTTTGCGGCCTCTAATTTTTCACGGTCGTGAGTAAATAATTTAAGTATAAGTAGTATGTCTTTGGTAGAATAGCAAAACGCCTCATGCAATTTTTTAAAAGTTTTTAAACGTTCAGTATCATTATTAAGCGCGACCAAATTATTTTCTAAAGATTTTATAGCATCAACCGACGAAGCGTATTTGCAATTAATCCCTGAAACTGGCCTAGAATCGCCTGAAGTTTTCATGAAATTAGTTAATTCATTTTTTGAAGCTTCGTATTTAAAATTTTTTTCAAGTTCTTTTTTGTTCTCTTTATCTATTAAGTTGTAATAAGTTGTTTTAATCAGTTTTAATTTTTCAACTTCAAAATCGATATACTCTAAAAGAAAATTTAATTGAGCTACACTTAAACAATTGTTTCGGCTAACGTTTTCGGCTAATAGATATTTATCGTTAGCAACCTGAGCTTTTTTCATAAGAATTTTAGTATAGTTAATATACTCAGTAGGCATTGCTGATAGGCATTTCCCGTTATTTGGAATATTATTAAAGTAAGTAGGTTTACCATCTTTTAATTCACAAAAGTTTTCTAACCGCCTATTTTTATATTTAAGGGTTGTATCTGCTTTTGGTTTAATCGGAACTATTGTAATTGGAGGCTTAACAATGTCGTAAATGGTATTAAAAGTAATTTTTACATTGTTTAATTTTCGTGTTACTCGGTATGTAAATTCTTTATTTTTTGTAGGCTTACCTTTTTCAAACAAATATAATGTGGTTATGTACGTTATATCGTCTGCAAACTTTATTTTTAAACGTATGGTGTCATCGTAAATGTGTTGAATTAAAACATCGTTTTGAGGTTGTTTATTGATTACAGAATCAAAAGCAATTAGATTAAAAATTAGTCCTTCTCCCGAAAATATACGAAGATTGTTTTGTGCGTTAAAAAAAAATAAGTTAATTGTAAAGAGTAGTGTAAATAAATATTTCATTTGGTAATACTGAGAATTTTAGTTGTTTAATTTGTTTTTGCGAAATAATCTGAAATTAATTTTGCTTTGTTTTTGCCTATTATTTTTTCTAATTCATCCAAGGGCGCTTCTTTAATGTTTTTTACACTTTTTAGCGCTATTAAAAGTGTTTCGGCAGTTTTATTGCTAATGCCTTTTATTTCGTTTAATTCTGTCTTAAAAGTTTCTCTACTCCTTTTGTTTCTGTGATGTGTAATGCCAAAGCGGTGAGCTTCGTCTCTTATTTGTTGTATTATTTTTAATGTTTCGCTACGTTTATCAAGGTAAAGTGGCAATGGGTCTGACGGAAAATAAATTTCTTCAAGTCGTTTTGCAATGCCTATGATGGCAACTTTACCTATTAAGTTCAGTTTTTTTAAACTTTCGTATGCTGCACCAAGTTGGCCTTTTCCTCCATCTATTACAATGAGTTGAGGCAGTGGTAAATTTTCCGAAACTACTCTTGAATAGCGTCTGAAAATGATTTCCTCCATAGTTGCAAAGTCGTTTGCTCCTATAACAGTTTTAACATTAAAATGGCGATATTCTTTTTTGGCGGGTTTGCCGTCAATAAATACCGGCATGGCACTTACGGCAAACTCTCCCTGAATGTTGCTGTTATCAAAGCCTTCAATTCGTCGCGGTTGTTCTTTCATTCTTAAATCTTTCATCATTTGATTCATGATTCTGTCGGCATGTCGGTCAGGGTCTGTAAGAGCTAGTTGATTTTCTTTTTCTTGTTTATAGGCTATGGCATTTTTTAAACAAAGTTCAAGTAACTGTTTTTTATCGCCTATTTTTGGTATTACATACTCGCAGTCGGGTAATGTTATTTCAGGTACAAATGGTACTAAAATTTCTTTACTAGAGCTGTTAAATCTGTTTCGGAATTCTATGATTGCAAACAATAAAAGTTCTTCGTCTGTTTCATCTATTTTCTTTTTTAGTTCAATAGTTTGAGCATGTATTATAGCGCCATTTATTATTTTGAAGTAGTGTACGTAAGCATTTTTTTCATCGCTAATAATGTTCACCACATCAGTATTGGTAATTGATGGGTGAACAATGGTTGATTTACTTTGATAATTACTGAGTAACTCTAGTTTATGTTTAAAAATTTCTGCTTGTTCAAATTCATATTTTTCGGCAGCGAGGTGCATTTTGTCCTTTAAGTCGCGAATGGCAAAATTAATATCGCCTTTAATAATCTGTCTTATCTCTTTAATATTTTGATTGTATTCGTCTTCGGTTTGTTTACTAACGCATGGCGCTTTGCATTTACCTATTTGAAATTCGAGGCAAGCACGAAATTTATTTTTTTTAATATTATCAGCGCTTAAATCATAATTGCATGTGCGCAGTGGGTAAGTGTTTTTTATTAAATCGAGTAGGAGAAACATTGTTTTTACGGAAGCGTAAGGGCCAAAATATTCGCTGCCATCTTTAATATGTTTACGCGTATGAAACAACCTTGGAAATCTTTCTTTTTTAATAATGATCCAAGGATAAGTTTTATCGTCTCTTAAATTAATGTTGTACTTTGGTTTGAGATTTTTTATCAGATTATTCTCTAGTAGCAAAGC
Source organism: Bacteroidota bacterium (assembly GCA_947449125.1). Taxonomy (GTDB): domain Bacteria; phylum Bacteroidota; class Bacteroidia; order B-17B0; family Aurantibacillaceae; genus Aurantibacillus. Next base: position 25,405 of record CANFQR010000001.1, read on the forward strand.
GTCTAATTCGGAGTTTACTTTAATGGTTTTAATGTCATAAATTTTTTTAACCATTATTCGTAGCCGATTGCTATCGTGTTCTTTTGAGAAGTAAGACGACACTCTTTTTTTAAGATTTTTTGCTTTACCTACATATAATAATAGATTATCCTCGTCGAAATATTGATAAACACCAGGCTGGTCAGGCAAAGTTTTAATAATAGACTGAATATGTTCTGAAAAGTGATTTAACAATAGAGTATAAAGTTAAAAATAAGGCGCAGGATTTAAATTTTTTTAGGAAAAATTAATTGGCTGTCAGATTTAACTCTGTATTTGGATATTGATTTTGTTAGTAATGTTAGATTGAGGTTTATTTGCGAGTAATTTATACATTAAATAAAAAGGCCTTCATATTTTTAGAAGACCTTTTATAAATTGCACGAATAAAGAAGTTTGAATTTACTTTATTCTGTTAGCTTGTATAGTTTCTGCGATACCTGCTTTAATATATTTAATAAAATCTTTTGAAAATGAATCAAAATCGTATTTGTGTGTAGTAAGTTTTGTTGTTGCTTTACCCGTTAATAATTGCATACGGCCTTCCTGCAAACTTATGGTTAGCACTTTACCATCAAGAAACCAGTCTCCTGAGAATTCTTTTCCTTTTAAATTAATTTCTGAATATTTTCCGCCATCTTTAAATTCTATTGTTGAGCCTTTATCTGTTTTCCATCGGCCAATTAAAAGTTCCACTGTTGGCTCATTTTTTTGTGGTATAGTTTCCTCTTTTTTATCTAACACAATTTCTTTTTTTTCGGGCAAGATTTCCAAGTTTACACCTAAATTTTTGGAACACCCGGTAATAAGTCCATCTTTAATTCTTTTAATTTCTATTTCTATTTTTGATTGAAAGTCGGATTTTGAGTATTTTTTTGTAATCTCATCTAAATAACACAATGCAATACTTTCTCTTTGTTCTTGTGTGGTGTTTTTATATTTAGTTAAATATCCCAGGCAATCATCGTATAAATTGTTACGATCATCTTTTGTCCATGTTGATGATTGTGAAAAGAGATTTATTACTGAAATTAAAATAAAAAAAGTTGTGCTGATTTTTTTCATAAAAATTGATTTTGAATATTAAGATTACAAATATATAAAATAATAGTATTAAAAAACTACTATAAATACATGTCAGTAATAGTAATAAACTATTCTCCGATTTTTGAAATAAAGTGATATTTATGGAAATTACCTTAGAAGTTTATTTAAAAAAATTAGGTAAGAACATTGCATTAATACGAAAAAAGAAAAATCTTAGTCAGTATAAATTAGCCCAAGAAATATTAACCGACCAATCAAATTTAGCTAGGATAGAAGACGGAAAAGTTAATCCAACAGTTAAAACATTATTAAAAATAAGTTCAGCATTGGATTGCAGGGTTAGAGATTTGATTGATTTTTAAATTGGCGTTGATTTATAATAATTTATTAAACTTAATTCAACAAAAAAACCTCAGATTGACTACCTGAGGTTTTTTGTGCGGATGAAGGGACTCGAACCCCCACGCCTTGCGGCGCCAGATCCTAAGTCTGGTGCGGCTGCCAATTACGCCACATCCGCAATTTAGGAACACAAAGATAACTTTTTTTTAAAATCCGGCAAACATTAATTTCAGTTTTTTTGGATGATTAGTTTTTCAACAAATCTTCCGCTTTCTGAGCTAATGTTTAAAAAGTAAATTCCTGTTGGTAAGCTCAAAAAGTCTAACGAGGTATTGCCTGTATTAACTGACAATTGCTGACTTAATACACATTTTCCTAAAACATCAATTATTGTAATGTTACAGTTTTCTATTTTTTTTGAGCTGATTAAATTGAAAATTCCGTTGGATGGATTTGGATAAATACTTATAAATTTATCTAACGAAAGTTCTGCTAAACTATTTGTTCCTGAGGTAGAATTAAGTTTTTCTTTTGTGCAGTTTAAAACGTTTCTGTTATTTTTATCAGTATTGTATTCAGCTAAAAAACCAACAATGTATAAGTTGTCTAAATTGTATTTGTTAACGCCATTTGTTGGGTTTGGAATGGTTAAGGTATATGTTTTTTGATAGGATTGATTTTGTGTTCCTCCAGTAGAAGGAATTAAACCTGTGTTTCCATAAGCTCCATCGAACGAGTGTACTAACGTGTTTTGATGTTTGTATTGATAAGCGTTTAACAGATTTGCATTAAATAATGCTGAGTAGCTGCCCTGCTGGTAATAAGGTGACCAAGGTATATTATAAAAATTGCTTAATTGATTATAGCCGTTAATTGTAAAGTCGTTTGACGGGCCGTGAACTTCGTTTTCAACTAGGTAAGCATTGAGTCGTAAGTCTCCTTTTACATCTCCAATAAAATCTGCTTTAACTGTAAAGCTAAGTTCTCTAGTAACGGCATTACATGTTTTATTAATAATACTGATAGCGGCAGGAGTGGTTTTTAATAATTGCTGATTAATAAGCGCTGCGTAATATGGGCGTGGTAGAGCAATATCTTCATTCTTATAAAAATTTGTTCTGTCAATAAGAGCTGTCGAAGATTTCTTTTTGTATTCAGATAGTAATAAAGAAGAATTAATTTCTTTGAGAGAATCTAAATCATGGATGTTAATAACAATAACAGAATCATTTTGAAACGAAGTTAATTTTTGCTGCGCGTCTGGAGATTCAGCATCAAAGGCGCTTACAAACTGTTCTACCATTACTTTCTTTTTTGCAGAGGTATTTTGAATGGTAATGTATGTGGATGCTGTGTCGTTTAAATGATTTTGATCGCTTGAATTGGTTAACCATATTTTTAATTTATAATTGCCGGCCGTCGCAATTGAGTATGGCAGTGCAAAGTTTGCCTGAAACTGTTGTTTATAAGCTAAACCCGACGAAAAATTAATTGTTTCAGTTTGTACTGTAGAATTTCCTAATGTATAATTTAGAACTAATGAATTTAATGTGTTTGAACCAAGGTTAATAACGTTTGCGCTTATTGTATTAGTAGAGTTTGCTAATACATATTTTTGACTTTGAATCGAATTAATTGCAGCATCAACAGATAGCGGTAAAGTAACTACTTCAATATCGTCTAACCATAATTGATATTTGTCGTTTGAATTATTTCTGAAGGCAAAACGTAAAGTTTGTCCGGCAAAGCTTCCAATATTAATAGATCTTCTTGTCCATTCTGAATTTTCGGCAACTAAACTAAATAATTGATCACCTATTGTAAAATCTTGAGGGCTTAGTGTACCGGTTTTATTTGTGCCGTAAACAACATAGCTTTCTTTATAATTTGGATCAGGACTCTTTGCCAGCCATGTTAAAATGGTATTTGCAGAAATGTTAGAAACAGGAGGCGTGATAATCCATCTGTTTGCGGTAACTAAAGTATCTAACCAACTTGTACTCACCAAAAACGTGTCACTTTCTGAAGCGTTATATGTTACAGCCCATCCTTCACTTTTTAAAGCAGGAACATTAAATGGTTTATTGGGGTTTGACGATGAGCCAATATTATTTTTAAAACCATCATTTA
>CANFQR010000002.1 GCA_947449125.1 Bacteroidota bacterium
ATCCATTTTCTCAGTTAACAAATAATACAACCTGGATTCAGGCAGGAAAATTATCTTATACATTTTCAAGCATAATCTCAGGAATTAAAGATAATATGCAAAATAGCCTTAACTACGAGATTTTCCCTAACCCTGCATCAAACAATGCTGTATTATCTATTGATTTAAAAGATAATACCAATGTTGAAGTTTCAGTATTAAATGCAATTGGACAATTAGTTAAAACATCTAAAGCACAAGGCGTGGTTGGTCAAAACAATATTAATATTGATTTAACAGGATTATCTACCGGTGTTTACATGGTAAATGTAAAGGTGGGTAATACCAACAATACTAAAAAATTAATAGTACAATAATTAATTTTTCAAATTTAAAACCTAAAAAAGCCGCTTAATATAAAGCGGCTTTTTTTTTGAAACGTCATCTAGTCAATTAATCTTAATATATTTTACTAAATTGCATGAATATTAATTAATAAAGAAAGCATGAAAAAACAATTACTTATTGGAACAGCTATGTTGCTTGCGGCAACCGGTTTTTCACAAAGCAATTCGATTAAATTGAGACCTTCAGGAATAGGTCGAATTTCCGAAAAAATTGCCTTTAAATTTGTTAATGAACCAAATGGTAAATTAAATCCGGTATTAAAGCAAGCTATAGGACCTGAAAACAATAACCAGCTAAATGAATCTAAATCTGCCTTGCCGCCGTCTGCAATAAGCTGGCAGTTGCTATGCGGCTCTATGAATACTTATGGTATGTTGGTTAGTCAATCAAGGCCATTACAATACAATGATAATTTAAATGCAATTTCTTTTATTCATAGAAAAAGTTCAAGTTATACAGGTGTTCCGGTTAGTAATTCAGGAGTAATTGTTGCCGAAGTTTCTACTAACTGGGGAACTACTTTTGACAGTACTTGTATTTGGTCTGATGGGACAAATCCGGGAAGGTATCCACAAGGAGCAATTTATAACCCTCCAGGAAATACAAATATCAGTAATGCTTACGTTGTTGGTTCTGGGCCAGCTGTAGGTGCAAATTGGCTTGGAAACTGGTATGCCAGCAAGAAGTTAAATAGTTTTGATGCAACGGCAAGTTCTTCGCCAAACGCACAACAATTTTTATCTTCAAGTTTAAGTTCTTATCCTGCTAATCAAGGTCCGCACGCCTTTTCGCGTTACGGGTTTAGTTCAACAGATGATGGTAATGTTAGATCTTTGGCTTTGATAGTTGATGATCCTGCCAATATTGATGGTATGAGAGGTGTTTCGGTGGTAAAAGGTTCATTTAATGCAGGAGCGTTTACATGGACAACAGATTCTATAATTCCTCCAACTCAATTAAGAACAGATGGAACAAAATTAATTTTATCAAACCCTCAAATGGCTTGGAATGAGGCTGGAACCGTTGGATATGTATTAGTACTAGGTGCTCGCTCAGGGGCAACGCTTTCAAATCAGAGTATTTTACCAATAGTTTATAAAACCACAAATTCAGGTGCTAGCTGGTCTTTATTGCCATCTATAGATTTTAATGACCCTTTAATGGCACCTATCGTTAGCAAACTTGCAAGTACTGCAAGCAATACAAATTTAACTTTGCCATATGTAGACGATTACGACATGACTGTAGATGCCAATAATAAATTACATATTGGTGCAACTTTAAAAAGTTGTTATGGTAGTCATGTAGACACTTTAGATAGTTGGGGAACGTTCACAATGTCAATTAACCCAGGAGAAGATTATACTTGGGGGCACACTCCGGGAAACCGTCCTTATTTATATGATTTTATAGGAGATGGTACAGGGGCATGGACTTATAAATTAATAGATTCTTTACCTACAGAGGGACCAAGTGCTTCTTCTGGAGGAGCGGGATATAATGATAATCCTTGGGATGAAGATGCCGGAAGCAAGTTAAGTGTAGACTCTCGTATACAAATGGGACGTACACCAAATGGGCAATATATTACTGTGTCTTGGAGTGAATCTGATACCAATTTTACGGCAGGTGGAAGAAAATGGAATAGTTTGCCAAATATAAAATCTCGCTGTATTTCTGTAGCAAACAATAATTTAGTTTCTAATTCCGAAATCAGTGTGTCTAAGGTAGCCACAGGAACAGGAGCACAAGAACCAAATGTGGTTAATCGTGCAACTCTTCATTATATGTCTCCAACAACAGGTTCGGCGGCAGTAACAAGCACTACTTCAGGTTTTTATGCAGACATTAATACGCCAATTACTGTAACAAATAGTAATCCGTATTCTCAATTAACAAATAATACAACTTGGATTCAAACAGGAAAATTATCATACTATTTTCAAACTTCCGGGTTGAATGAAAATGCAGTTAATAGCATTAACAATAGTATCATTTTTCCAAATCCTGCAGAAAATAATGTTGTTTTATCAATTGATTTAAAAGATAATAATAATGTTGAGACAACTATACTAAACACTATTGGCCAAGTTATCAGAACAGTTAACACGAAGGGGCAAATGGGTCAAAACAATATCCATATTGATTTAACTGGATTGTCAGCCGGTGTTTATATGGTAAACGTTAAAGTAGCTAACGGAACTAGCACAAAAAAATTAATTGTAAAATAGTTAAGATTAAAATTTTATTATTAAAGGCTGCGTCAAATTTGATAGCAGCCTTTTTTATAATTTGAAATTATAAATCACTAGGTTTTTTTTGTGCAAATTGATAAATTGCTTTATAAATATTTATCCAATAAATTAATGCTTAAACTCACAGCACGAATGAAAAAAAAATTACTTCTAGTTTCAGCCTTATTAGTATCAATAAGTGCTTTGCCTCAGAGCAACAAAGAAAAACCTAAATCAATAGGGTTAGAAAACACAAGTTTGATTGCCGAATTGAAATTTGGTGACGAAACAATTAACAATCAAAAGATATCGAGCGAATCTAAAAAGATTATAGAAATTGAATCGAAAGATAATTCAAGTTCAAAATTAAATGCACTTAATACCTGGCAAAAAATTTCGGGTTCAATGAATATACTGAATTCGGTTATTAGTTATTGTAACCCTTTGCAATATGACGATGAATTAAATACAGTCTCTTTTATTCACAGAAAGTCCGCTACTTATTCTATTTCGCCAACACCTTCTGCTGCCGGTGCTATTTCAGGAGGTATTTTAGGAATGGTATCAACAGACTGGGGTAACAGTTGGGATAGTACAGCCCTTTGGGTAAATGAAACTGAATGGGCGCGCTATCCTCAAGGGGGTATTTATAATCCTCCTGGTAATACAAATATTAATAATGCATATATTGTTGGGCAAGGCCCCACAACTGGTGCTGCCGGAGGCTGGTTAGGAAATTTTTATGCAAGTAAACAATTAGGTTCTACAAATTATAACAATGCCCCAAGTACGGTTCCTAACGCCATGCAGTTTATGTCTAAAAATCCGCCATTTTCTCCAGGGCTTAACAGACACGATTTTGCAGCGTATGGTTTTACTTCTACAGATGACGGTAAACTAAGAACAATAGGAGGGATTACCGATGAGGCAATTGCAAGCGATACAGCTATTATGCTTGTTACTGGCAGCTTTAATGCAGGCGTTTTTACTTGGACAGGAACACAGTTTAATCCGCCAACATTAACAAATTCTGCAACAGCTGATGAAGTTTGGCTTTCAAGACCAATGATGGCTTGGAATGAAACAGGCACAGTGGGTTACGTTGCGGTAATAGGTGCGAGGACCGGCGAAACTGGGTCTAATAAGGGTTATCAGCCTATAGTTTATAAAACAACCAATAGTGGAGTATCTTGGAGTTTATTACCTGGAATTAATTTTAATGATCCTTCTTTTGATGATGTGAAAAGGTCTATTGTTGCCGCTAGTAATGGCACAATTGAAATACCCTTTTTTAATTGGATTGAGGGTATGGATATGGCTGTTGATGCAAACAATAAATTACATATTTTTTCTTCCATAATTGGTAGCTCCATTGATCACCCAGATTCATTAGCCTACATTTCTTCATTTTCACTTTCTTTTAATCCTGGAGAGAGCTATAGGTGGCCTCATACCCCTGGTTACAGACCATATTTATACGATTTTATTGGAGATGGCACAGGTCCGTGGAGTCATGTTACTGTTGATTCTATGTCGAGCGAAGGCCCCGCAGGTTCATCCACTGGTAATGGTTTTTCAGATAACCCTTGGGACATTGATGCAAGTGGAAATAAACCAAGAATAGATGCGCGTTTACAGTTAAGCCGAACACCTAACGGACAACATATTATTTATACATGGGCAGAGTCTGACACAAACTTTACACAAGGTGGCAGAAAGTGGAATAATATACCAAATATTAAAGCTCGTTGTTATTCTATAGTAAGTGCTTCGGTACATCCTGTTGAAATTAATGTTACGAAGCCTGTCGGTGGCGCAAATCCCAATGTATTAAACCGAGCCATGTATCATTTTTCTTCTCCAAAATCAAGTACTGCAACTATTGGGGCTTTTGGCCCTAGAATGACTTTGCCATTAACTATTTCTACCGGTAACCCATATACTCAAACAGCACCACAACATTGGTATGCATCTGCTGATTTAAATTTTGGAGCAGTTGGCGTTATTGAAAATGAATTAAATAACATAGTAAGTAGTATGATTTTTCCAAATCCTGCAAATGATAAGGCAGTGTTATTAGTTAATTTAAAAGGTAATAATGCAGTTAAAATTGAGCTAGTAAATATTATTGGTGAAGTTATTCAAACTGAAACTATTAATGGAGAAACCGGAGAAAATTTAATTGACTTAAAATTAAATGCATTGACAGAAGGTATTTATTTTGTTAACTTAAAATCTGGAAATAATATAATAACTAAAAAGTTAATTGTGGGATAAAAAATTTCTTTAAAAAAATAGCCGTTTCGATAATTCGAAACGGCTATTTTTTTATTCTGTTTCGAATTATTTGAAGGTTTATTACTGAAAAGTAAGTAAATCAAAAACTTGTCCTAAAATTCAGAAATAAATGTAAAATTTATACACATTTTTATTTTAATTAAAACCGTTTTTAATAAGTTAACACCCTCAAAAACCTTATTATTTTTAGTTAAATTTAGGCTAGATTACCTTCGGCACCTTTTATATATGTGACTTAGGAGGCGAAGCTTTAAATAATAAGTTTAGTTTTAAAAAAATTAAAAAATGGAATATTCTAAAATTAAAAATTCAAAAGTTTTAGTAACAGGAGGTGCAGGTTTTATTGGTTCTAATTTATGCGAAAATTTGTTACAATATCAAAATGAAGTTGTTTGCCTTGATAATTTTTCTACCGGAAGAATGGAAAACATTTCGCATTTAATTGAGAATAAAAAATTTAAATTAATAAAAGGTGATATTAGAGATTTGAATGATTGCATTGAATCTATGCAAGGTGTTGAAGTAGTTTTACAACAAGCAGCTTTAGGCTCTGTTCCAAGAAGTATTAATGATCCAATTACAACAAACGAGGTTAATGTGAGTGGTTTTTTAAATGTATTAATAGCGGCTCGCGATTCAAAAGTTAAGAGACTTGTATATGCAGCTAGTTCTTCTACATATGGCGACTCAGACATTTTGCCAAAGATGGAAGACGTAATAGGGAAACCATTATCACCATATGCAGTTACAAAATATGTAAACGAATTATACGCTCATGTTTTTGGTTTAAACTATGGTTTAGATTGTATAGGTTTAAGGTATTTTAATGTTTACGGAAGACGTCAAGATCCTAATGGAGCATATGCGGCAGTAATACCAAAATTTACAATGCAATTAATGTCTCATCAATCTCCAATAATTAATGGAAGTGGAAACAACTCACGAGATTTTACCTACATTGATAATGTTATTCAAATGAATCATTTGGCAGCAGTTACAAATAATGTGGCAGCTAAGGGCCAAGTTTTTAATACAGCAGTTGGCGAACGTGCAGATTTAAACTGGTTAATTTATTTGCTTAAAAAATATTTAGGAGAATATGATAATAAAATTTTAAATGTTGAGATTATTCATGGTAACGAGCGTAAAGGAGATATACCGCATTCACTTGCCTCAATAGAAAAAGCTGAAACAATTTTGGGATACAGCCCTTCTCATAACTTAGAAAAAGGATTAAAAGAAGCTGTTAATTGGTATTGGCGAAACCTAAAGTGATTTTGAATTTTTTTGTTTTATCTTTCTTGATTTAATTAACAATTCAATTTAATTATCTATACTTTACCTTCCTTCAAATTCAAATTTTTTTTAATCATAAATTAAATTTTACTTCAAATAGTTGTTAAACAAAATCAGATAAACTATAATGATTCCAGTTACAAAATCATTTCTTCCTCCTATAAATGAATATACAAAATACTTAGAGAGTATATGGAATTCTCAATGGTTAACCAATAGAGGACCATTAGTTTTAAGTTTAGAAGATAAATTAAAAGCACACTTAGGCACAAATAATATTATTATTACTAATAATGGAACCATCCCCTTACAAATAGCGTTAAAACTATTAGGTAAAAAAGGCGAAATTATTACTACTCCGTTTTCTTATGTTGCTACCACAGCATCAATTGTATGGGAAAATTGCACGCCTGTATTCGTGGACATTCATTCTGATTATTTAACAATAGATGAAACTAAGATAGAAGTAGCTATTACTAAAAACACAACAGCAATTTTAGCTACTCATGTTTTTGGTAATCCATGCAACATTGAATTAATAAAGGAAATTGCAGCTAAACATAACTTAAAAGTTATTTACGATGCTGCTCATTGCTTTGGCGTAAACTACAAGGGAAAATCTATTTTTAATTTTGGAGATGTTAGTACATGTAGCTTTCATGCCACAAAACTTTTCCATACCGGAGAGGGGGGTGCAATGTTTAGCGAAGATAAAGAACTCCAGCATAAACTGTTTTATTCTCACAACTTTGGCCATAAGGGAACGCTAGATTTTTATGGTCTGGGCTTAAACGGAAAAATTTCAGAATTGCAGGCCGCTATGGGGTTATCTGTTTTACCCTACATGAATGCAATTTTCAGCGAAAGAAAAAAAGTGACTGATTATTACGACTCCAAAATAAAAAATTTAAAAAAAATAAAAATTAGAGAAGGCACTGAATGGAATTATAGTTATTATCCGGTAATTTTTGAAACCGAAGAATTACTTATAAAAACAGAAATGAATTTAAATAAACATCATATTTTTCCTCGAAGATATTTTTATCCCTCATTAAATACTATTCATTATGTGAGCGGAAAAAACATGCTTGTTAGTGAATCTACAGCAAAGCGCATATTATGTTTGCCACTTTATGTAGGTTTAACAGAGCAAGAATTAGAACTAATAACTACAATTATCAATTATTAACAGTTGAGTACACTAAGAGATAAAGCAATAAAAGGAGTTTTGTGGAGTCTTACGGAGCGTTTTGGTAATCAGGCAATTCAATTTTTTATTGGTTTAATTCTCGCACGACTATTATTGCCCGAAGATTATGGCTTAATAGGAATGATACTTGTATTTATTTCATTTGCTCAGGTTTTTGTGGAAGGAGGTTTTTCTTCAGCATTAATAAGAAAAACAAATGCTAACGATTCTGATTATTCTACAGTTTTTTGGTTTAACTTAATTGTAGCAAGTATTTGCTATCTGCTATTGTTTTTTTCAGCCACGTTTATTTCCTGTTTTTTTACTGAACCAAAACTTATTTTATTAACCAAAGTTGTAGGCCTAAATGTAATTGTGAATTCATTAGGGATTATTCAAAAAACAATTCTAATAAAAAATTTAAATTTTAAAACTCAAGCAACAATAAACTTGAGTTCTATTATAATAAGCGGTTTTATTGGGGTTTATTGTGCGTATTCGGAATTTGGCGTTTGGGCTTTAGTTATACAAAATTTGAGTAAAAATTTAGTTATGAGTATTGCTTTTTGGGTTTCTAGTAATTGGAGACCCAAATTTATTTTTTCTAAATCTTCTTTTAAAGAATTGTATGGTTTTGGCTCAAATTTATTATTCTCATCATTGATTAATGTGATTTCAGAAAATTTGTATTCTATAATTATAGGTAAATTATACAATGCAAAAAGTTTAGGTTATTATACACGGGCAAATCAATTTCAGAAATTACCTGTGAGCAGTATTTATGGCGCAATTAGTGCCGTAAGTTTTCCTGTATTGGCAGAAATTCAACACGAAGATATAAAATTAAAAGAAGGTTACAGATCAATGATTAAACTAGTAGCATTTGTTTTATTTCCAATAATGGCCATACTTATTTCTATTTCTAAATCAATGATTCATGTTGTGTTAACTGATAAATGGTTACCATCAGTGCCAATTTTACAAATTTTATGCATTGTAGGGGCTTTTTATCCACTACACGCAATAAATTTAGATATCCTAAAAGTGAAGGGGCGTTCGGATCTTTTTTTCAGACTAGAGATTTTTAAACAAATTTTGAATGTTTTGATGATTGTTGTTTCTTTTAAGTGGGGAGTTATTGGTTTAGTATGGGGGTCCGTAATGCTAAATTTTGTTTGCTATTATTTAAACTCTTTTTTTTCAAAATCTTTAGTTAATTATAGTTTTATTAATCAAGTTAGAGATCTTTTACCTCTAGCATGTTTCTCAATAATAACTTTACTTGCATTGTTTGTAATAAAAACTATTATTACAAATCTAAACATTCAGTTAGTAATTTTGCCGTTTGTTGGTGTGTTGGTTTACTGTTTTTTGTCGAGTATTTTTAAAATTCAAGAAATGAGTATTCTCAAGGAAATTATTTTAAAAATTATTATAAAAAGAAAATAGTGCGAGTATGAAATTAGCAATCATGCAGCCTTATTTTTTTCCTTATTTAGGTTACTTTCAAGCGATAGCTGCTGTAGATAAGTATATCTTATATGAAAATTTAAATTACATCACAGAAGGCTGGATGAGTCGTAATCGCATTCTTGTAAAAAATCAAAATGAAATTTATATTAAAGCGAATGTTCAATCAAAAAGTTCAAATAAAAAGATAAGTGAAATTGAATTAGTTCAAAACGATTTCTGGAAAAAGAAACTAATAAAATCAATTGATTTAAATTACAGAGGAAGTGAGTTTTTTGACGAAATATTTCCAATTGTTTGTAAACTAATTTTAAATGAACAGAAATTTCTTTACGAATATAATGCACAAATAATAAAAGAAATTTGTCTTTATTTAAACATTAGTACTCAAATTGTTTCAAATAATGTTAATTATGAAATGATGGAATGTGAATTAAATAAAATTGATTGCAAAGATTATTCAACTTTTAATTACTTAATTAAAACCAAACCAATTAAAAAGGTAGCACGAGTTATTGAAATGTGCAGAATTGAAAACGCTGATGTTTTTATAAACGCAATTGGAGGTAAAGAACTTTATGATAAAAATGAATTTAAAGAATATGGAATAGAACTTTTTTTTATTGAAACTAAATCATACTATTATAAACAATTCTCAGAATCATTTTTTCCTCATCTTTCTATTATTGATGTCTTAATGCATAATGGGAAAGAAGGGACTAAAAAACTATTGACTAATTATAATTTGGTATAAATGGAGGAAAATGAGTATTGGATAAATTATTGGAAAAACAATGATATAGTAAATAAATCAGGGTTGCACGAAAAAGTAGGCCGAACAATTGCCGGAAAGCCAATAACAAACGAAAAATGGAGCGATGTTTTAAGTGATTTAGAAACGCAGCTGACTCTAAATTCAAAAGACGATCTTCTTGATATTGCAGCCGGATCAGGCGCAATTTCTATTCCCTTTTCAAATAAGGTACATTCGGTAATTGCGATTGATATTTCAGAAAAATTATTATCGGGAATGGAAGGCATTAACGGAATTAAAACAATGGCTGCTGATATAAGAACAACAGACTTTGAGGAAAACCAATTTTCAAAAATAATTTTGTATTTCGCATTACAACATTTTACGGAGAAAGAAACTGTAATACTTTTTCAAAAGATTCATAAATGGCTTAAACCAAATGGGTTTTGTTATATTGGGGATATTCCTGATGAAGAAAAAAAATTTGATTTTTTTAATTCTAAAGAGCGTGAAGTTGCTTATTTTAATTCAATAGTAAAAAGTCAACCTATAATTGGAACTTGGTTTATGAAAGATTTCTTAAAAAAACTTGGCAAATATTCAGGATTTAAAGAAACATCAATTATCGCACAACCTGAAGATTATATCAATGCGCATTATAGGTTTGATGTAAAATTAGTTAAATGAATCCAGTAGTAAGCGTTTTATTACTAACATATAATCATAATGCTTATATTAATCAAGCTATCTCTTCAGTATTAGAGCAAGTTACATCTTTTGATTATGAGATTTTGATTGGAGATGATTGTTCTAATGATGGCACGGAGCTTATTGTAAAAGAGTTCGAAAAAAAATATCTAAATAAAATCCGTTTAATTACTTCAGAGACTAATGTAGGAGCTGTTAAAAATGAGAGACGAATAATAGAGGCTTCTAAAGGAAAATATTTGGCTTTTTTAGAAGGAGATGATTTTTGGATTGATACATATAAATTACAAAAACAAGTTGATTTTTTAGAGGCAAATCCTGAATGCGGTTTAGTGCATGGCGATGTTAATCATTATTATGAGGATTTAAATAAAACAGATTTTCAGATAAATAAATCTAAAGGGATAGTAATAAAAAATGGAAATTTATTTCATGAACTACTCAAACCTAATCCAGTTTTTATAAAAACTGCAACTACCTGTTTCAGAAAAAATTTGCTTTTGGAATATTTTGATTATGATCTGGCAATAAACGAAAGTTGGCCACTAACCGATCTTCCAATATGGATGGATATATCTGCCCACTCAACAGTTCATTACTTTGATGAGGTGTTTGCAACATACAGACTTTTAAATGAATCAACAAGCAGAACCTTGTTGCCATTAAAGAAGTATGAGTATCATGTAGGCCTTTTTAAAATTAAACAGCACTATATTAAAAAATACAACTGTAGCGAAAACACTAAAATAGAATTAGAAGAAGAATACTATAGAGGTTTAATTAAAATAGCTTATAATTTAAATGATATAAAACTTGTAAACGAAGCTATAAGTTATTTAAAAAGAAACAATCGTAAAATTACAGCAAAAGAAAAATTGATGCGTTATTTAATAAAAAATAAATTAATTAAAAAAATGGTACAATTTGTAAAATAATTACATGAATAAATTACTAAAAATTATAATAAACTCTTTTTTAGATATTTTGTTTTTATTTATAAGATCAGAAAAAAAAAGAGTCAAAGTATATTCTTTAATCAGTAAAATTCTTTTCGATAAAAACAATAATTTAGAATACGATAATAATTTTTATGGTTATTGGTTAAAACATAGTAATCAATATTTGTTTTTTGTTAAAAAGCCATATTTTAATTTCAGTAAAAAAAATCTATTTAAATCAATTAATGATATTTATTGTAAAAATTATACCCCAAAATCTGAAGATGTAATTATAGATATTGGCGCAGGAATAGGGACGGAAGTATTGTATTTTAATGATAAAATTGGTAAGTCAGGTAAGATTTATTCAATTGAGGCAAGCACAGATAGTTATAATAAACTTGATGCGTTATGTGTTAAAAATAATATAACAAATTCAATCAATTTTAATTTAGCAATTTCAAATTTTAATGGAAAAATTTGGATTGAGGAGACGGAAAATTTCGAAGTAAATAGGGTAAATAAAACTCAAAAAGGCATTGAAGTTAACTGTTATACTTTGGACGAGTTTGTGAAGAATAACCACATTACTAAAATTAATTTTTTAAAAGTAAACATAGAAGGAGCTGAGTTTGATTTGGTGGATGGAATGGCAGAATCAATAAACATTATTGATAATATTGCTATATCTTGCCATGATTTTCTTTTCGGAGATGGTGAAAAAATAAAACAAAAAATCATTTCATTTTTAACTTTAAATAATTTTGAAATTGCTATTAACAATACTGGAAATAAAGTGACTGATAGCTGGGTTTACGGCAAAAAAAATGAAAATTCTTCAGGTAATAAGTAGTTTAGGTAATGGCGGAGCCGAAAAGTTTGTTGTTGAGCTTTCTAACGAGCTCTCAAAGAATCACGATGTTAAAGTTTGTTCGTTTAAAAAAATTGAAGAATGGATGATCTTTCCAAAAAAACTGAATAAAAATATTGAGGTTTATGATTTTAAAAAGAAAAGTGGAATCAGTTTTAAGACTTTCATAAAATTATTTAAATTTCTTGTTTATGAGAAACCTGATATTGTACATTTTCATTTAGACGCTACAGTAAAATATATTTTACCTTTTATATTAATTTCACGAAATATTAAATTTGTTTATACAATACATAGCGATTTAAATGATGAAAAATTAAAATTATTTAATCGACTCTACAAAATAAGGTTCATTACAAAAAAAATAAAACTAATTTGTATTTCAGACGTAATTTTAAAGTCATTTATCAAGCAATATCCAAATTTAAAATTTTATCTTATAGAAAATGGTATAGCATGTTTAACTAGAAGTAATAATTATTTAGATGCGGAAAAAGAGATAAATCGTTTAAAGATTAATGAAGAAACTAAAGTTTTCATTTCAATAGGAAGAATCGACGAAAATAAAAATCAATATTTGCAACTTAAAACATTTGAATTATTGCAAAGTGAGAATTGTATCTTATTAGTTTTAGGCAACGACCCAAGTAAAGAAAATAGCTTACTAAGAAATTTGATCTCGATTAAATCATCAAATGTTTTTTTTATGGGGATGAAACAAAATGTAGCAGATTATTTAGAGTTGAGTGATATATTTTTAATAACTTCATTTAATGAAGGTTTGCCGATTGTTGCTCTTGAGGCACTTTCATTGGGCAAACCAATAATAACTACCAAAGCCGGCGGAATGCAAGATGTTGTGAGTCATGCTGTAAATGGATTTATATGCTGTTCGTTTAATAAAGAGGATTTAATGGAGCAGGCTAAGCAATGCCTTAAAATGAATGAAGAAAAATTACTCGAGATAAAAGAAAATAATATTATTAAATTTAAAAATCATTACGGCATTGAAAGTGCTACTAAAAAATATTTGCAATTGTATTTTGCTTAGTATAATGATATGTGTGGTATAGCCGGATACATACATTTTGATAAAAATAAAAAATCAGATCAGTTGTTGTTAAAAAAAATGACCGATGTTATTTCTCATCGTGGTCCTGATGGTGAAGGTTTTTTTGTTCAAAATAATTTAGCTTTAGGTCACAGAAGACTTAGCATTATCGATTTAAAAACGGGTGATCAACCAATGTTAAATGATGATGGAACAAAGGCAATTGTATTTAATGGAGAAATTTATAATTATATAGAGTTACGCGATGAGTTAATATCATTAGGACACCATTTTAAAACAGATTCAGACACAGAGGTTATTATTAAATCATATGAACAATGGGGTTTCGAATGTCAAAATAAGTTTAATGGCATGTGGGCTTTTGCATTGTGGGATGAATTAACCGAAGAATTATTTATTTCGCGCGATCGTTTTGGAGAGAAACCTTTACACTATTCCATTACAGAAAATTCGTTTGTGTTTGGTTCAGAAATAAAATCTATTTCAGCTTTCGGAGTTGATTTGGTGCCAAGATTTGAACTATTGCAATTATATCTTGCTTTTACATACATTCCTGCACCAGATACGTTTTATAAAGACATTTATAAATTAATGCCGGGACACTTTATTACAATCAAAAACGGAATTGTTAATCAACATAAGTACTGGGAGTTGCCTCAGATTGATGAAGACAAAATGTGTACGAATAAGAATGAGGTGTATAAAAATTTTGATCAACTATTTAATGATGCTGTAAAAATAAGAATGCGAAGCGATGTGCCTTTTGGTGCATTTTTAAGCGGAGGTTTGGATTCCTCTTCTATTGTATCTCTAATGGCAAAATTTTCAGAATACCCGGTAAATACTTTTACAATTGGGTTTGATGATAAAGCGTTTGATGAAAGTGTTTTAGCAAAAGATGTAGCAGAAAGTTTTCATACAAATCATCATAAAGGGACAGTATTGCCAGAAGATTTAAAAAAAATTATTTCACATACTGCATTTCATTTTGATGAACCTTTTGGTGATTCTTCGGCAATTCCAACCAATCAGGTTTCTCGCTTTGCCAGACAGAACGTGAAAATGGTACTTACCGGCGATGGTGGAGACGAAGCCTTGTCAGGGTATATTTCTTACACAGGTATAAAGTTGGCAGGAATAATTAATAGATATCCATTAGCTATTCGTAATTTTTTGGTCTATCTGTCAAAATTTATCGGGAAATTATTAAAAGGTAATATAAGATATAAAGTAAATAAATTTGCTAACGTTATTGAAACTGCTAACCTTGATTTTGTTTCGAGAATGGCTATAAAAGGAGCGTCTACAGATCTTAAATTAATTAAATCATTAACAAAAAACATTAAAGGAGTTATACAGGTTGAAGATTATCTAAATAAAATCATGCAAAAATGTCGTTTTAAAGACGATTTTTACAAATTAATGTATTTTAATTATACACTTAGTTTACCTAATGATTATTTGGTAAAAGTAGATCGTATGAGCATGGCTAATTCTTTAGAAACCCGTTTGCCATTTTTAGATTTTCGTTTAGTAGAGTTTATGGCAAGGGTTCATAAAAGTATTAAAATGCAAAAATGGGAACGAAAAAGTGTATTGCGCAAAACAATTGCCAAGTCTCTTCCTCATTCACTTTTAATTGCCCCTAAAAGAGGTTTTGGAATACCGGTAAGGGAATGGTTTAAAGAAGACAGTATAAAAACCTATCTCGAAAATAATTTAATGCATCTAAATGAATATCTTGACGAGGAAACTATTCTGAAAATAATTAGAGATAATACCGCAGGTAAAACAGATAATGGAAATTTTATCTGGGCATTAATAATGTTAAATAAAAAAATAGAAACATCATATAACTAGATTAATAATGCTTAAAACATTTAATATTAAAAATGTTATTTTTTTTATTTTGGCAGTTTTAGTATTTAATTGCCTTTTTTTTAGTGAATACATCATGCCCTTTCATTGGATTTTAACGGGAGGAATTGTGTTAATAATTTTAATTACTGCATTTTATAAATTTAATTTGCATTGGTATAAAATTGAAAGTAAACTTTTTCAGAAAAGAATTTTTCAATTAAGTTTGATTGTAAACTTTATTTCAATTGGTTTTGTATATCTTATTTGTTATTTATATGATGGTACTTTTTTCGAACCAAGGGCTGCTGATTCTGTAATCTATCATCAACATGGAATTGATTTAGCTAATAATTTCAAGAACGATAACTTTAATATTTCAAGTTATTTAACTGATAATGATTATTCCGATTATGGATATAATGTTTTTTTAGGAGTGGTTTATTTTATTTTTGGTCCGTATACCTTAGTTGCAAGATTATTTAATGTGATTTTTTTTGCATTTACTGTTAAGGCAATTTATAAATTAACTGAAATTATTTATGGTATTAATGTTGCTAAAACGGCATCTCTAATAACGGCATTTTCCCCTTTTCTGCTTTTTTTTATTGGCGTAAATTTAAAAGAAACATTAATGATTTTTGCTTTAGTTAGTGCTGCTTTATATTCAATAAAAATTTTATTATTGAAACAAAATAGCGTGAAAAATTATTCTCTTTTAATAATTTCTGTTATGATCTTGTTTTTTTTAAGGACAATTCTTGGAATAATATTTTTTATAAGTTTTGCTGTATTTTATTATTTAAACATTAATCTCAAAAAAAACATTTATAAAATTTTAGCTGTGGCAGGCTTATTTTTTTCTTTATTATTTGTAGTCTATTATCTTAATAAAATAGGCATAACTCAACAAGTTGTTGATACCTATAATCAATCAAGCTCTCAAACTGACGCTGAATTAGCTGATAAAGCAAGTAAAGGTGGTGATAGAGGTTTGTCAATAAAAAAAGCTGTTGTTGTTCCGTTACTTTTTGTTTCTGTTTTAACTGCCCCGTTTTCTACATTAGTTTTTCTTGACGACCAAGTAGAAAGTGTATGGCTGTTTCCGGGCGCATTAATGAAAAATATTTTAGTGTTTTATGCGTTTATTGGTGTTTGGTATTCAGTTAGGTATTTATGGAGAAGTTCATCTGTGATAATTTTAATTTTAATTGGTTATTTATTTGTGATGGCCGTGTCTGCTCAAAGTACATCTATAAGATACCAGTTAGTTGCATTGCCATTTATTAATGTTTTTATTGCTTATGGAATGCATAGGTTAAAAAGCAATAAAAAAAACTTGTGGTACCTTTATTTGTTTTTTATGTTTTTTGCCATATTTGCTTGGAATTATTTTAAACTGTCAATTAGAAATTTAGTATAACTATTAATGAAAGTACTTTTTGTATCAAGTGGTAATAATTCTGTTAATTGTCCTATTGCTATTAATCAGGCAAATTCAATAATAAAATTTGATACTTCCATAGAAATACAACACTACAGAATAATAGGAAAAGGTTTTTGGGGTTATCTTAAAAATCTTAAATCCTTACGACAAAACATAAAAGAATTTAATCCTGATCTTATTCATTCACAATATTCGTTTAGTGGTTTTTTAGCGGCTCTTACCTTCACAAGAATACCAATTGTTGCCTCCCTCATGGGAAGCGATGTACAAATGAATCGTTTGTTAAAATTAATTTTAATTGTTTTTTCAAAATACTGGCAAAAAGTTATTGTTAAGTCAGAAAACATGAAGAAAAAAAGTTCAATTAAAAAGGCTTTGGTAATTCCTAACGGTGTCGATTTTTCAAATTTTGAAGAACTTGAAAAAGCTGAAGCAAGAAAAAAATTGAATTTAGATTTAAATAAAAAGTATGTTCTTTTTTTTGCCGATCCGGGAAGAGCTGAAAAAAATTATTTATTAGCTAAAGAAGCTTTCGATTTAATAAAATCAGATAATATAGAATTATTAGTTGCTTACAATATTCCGTTCGAGTTAACTACGCAATATTATTACGCTTCTGATGTCGTGCTTCTTACATCCCTTTACGAAGGTTCTCCAAATGTTATAAAAGAAGCAATGGCATGTAATAAAGCAATAGTTTCTACAGATGTTGGCGATGTGGCTTATTTGTTGAAAGGTTTAGAAGGGTGCTATGTTACTACTTTTAACCCAAGTCAAGTGTGTGAATCAATTAAGGCGGCATTAACATTTAATCAACCTACGAAAGGTCGTAATCGTTTAATGGAATTCGGTATAGACTCGCAATCAATAGCAAAAAAAATAATTCAACTTTATAAACATTTAGTTAAATCGCCAGTAAAAATTTTAGCGCAAAATAAATATAGTGTTTGTAACAAAGGGATATGGGATAATTCAATTCCAAATATTTCTTACGATGAACAAGGGGTATCAAATTACTGTTTGCTTCAACAAAAAATGATGAGCGACTATCCTAGAGGAGAAATTGGCAAACAAGCTTGGGTAGATTTGGTTGCAAAAATTAAACAATCAGGAAAAAAAAGTAAATATGACTGTATTGTTGGAGTTAGTGGCGGAGTGGACAGTTCTTACTTATTGCATTTATGTAAACACTATAATTTAAGACCTTTGGCCGTTCACTTAGATAATGGTTTTAATTCTGAAATAGCCGTAAATAATATTCATAAAATACTTAAGGTTTTAAATTTCGATTTAATTACTCATGTTATTGTTTATGAAGAAATAAAAGATCTTTTTAGGGCATACATAAAGGCGTGTTTGCCTTGGATTGATGCGCCAACAGATTTAGCCATAAAAGCAACAATGTACAAAGTGGCTCAAGAAGAGGGCATTAAATATATTATTAGGGGAAATGATTTTAGATCGGAAGGTAAACAACCAACAGAATGGACCTATTCAGATTCGAGGCAATTAAACTTCATTCATAAAAAATTTGGCTTTGGCATTAAATTAAAAACATATCCCATGCAGTCGTTTTTTAAAATGGCTTATGCAGGAGTAATTAAAAAAATAAAAGATGTTAGACCTTATTATTATTTAGACTACGATAAGGAAACTGCAAAAAAAATTCTTAAAGCTAATTATGATTGGCAGGATTATGGAGGCCATCATCATGAAAATATTTTCACAAAGTTTGCCATGAGTTATTGGCTTCCAAAAAAATTTAAAATTGATAAACGAAAAATTAATTTATCGGCTCAGGTATTAAGCGGTGCTATTACGCGTGAAGAGGCTATAAATAAGGTAGCAGAACCTTTTGATGAACCTCAAAAGCTCGACGAAACAACAGATTATATTTTAAAAAAGCTTGATTTCACAAAGGAAGAATTTAATTTGATTATGACGAAAGAGAATAAAAACTATAAAGATTATCCTTCTAATTATAATTTAATTTACAGGAACATAAAATATTTTAAATGGCTAATTAAATCGTTATATGGATTTAAACCCATGTCAATTGATAGTAATGAGATGATAAAATAGACTAATGAAAAAATTGAATATTATAGAATCTTTTGCTCAAAAACAAATGGGTTCAGCTAATTTAGAAATAGAATCCAGAGGTTTATTTAAATCGTTTTTAAGCAAATGGCTGCAGGTGGTTGCAATGACTAGATTTCCTGTTGGCTCAAAATTTAGGTGCGCCATAGAACGTTTAAGGGGAGTAAAAATTGGCAAACATGTTTTTTTAGGTGGGGGCAATATACTTGATAGAGCCAGACCGGATCTAATAATTATAGAAGATTTTGTTTCGATTGCTGGAGGTGTTTATATTTTAACCCATTCTAATCCTACCACACCTTTGCGAGAAATATTGGGTCCAACATCACACAAAGTGGCGCCGGTGGTAATAAAACGAGGTGCTTGGATAGCCGTAAATGTTGTTATTTTACCAGGTGTTACAATTGGTGAAAATTCTATAATTGCAACCGGATCGGTAGTAATGAAGGATGTTCCTCCCATGACAATTGTTGGTGGTGTTCCAGCAAAGGAAATAAAAAAAATCACACCGTATAATAAGCCATAGTAATGCGTTATCTCATATTTTTAGGGCATCCGGCACATTTTCATTTATTCAAAAATATAGTTTCTGAACTAAAGCGAAAAGGACATGATGTGAAATTACTTATTCGTTCAAAAGATATACTCGAACAACTTTGTGTTTCCTCTGGTATTGAATTTGTAAATGTTTTACCTGAAACAAGGAACAAAACATCTTGGTCAATTATCATCAGTTATTTAAAAAAATACAAACGCATTTCAAAAATCATAAGAGAATTTAAACCTAATTTGTTAATGGGTTCAGAGCCAAGTCTCGCTCACTTGGGTAAATTTTTTAATATCCCATCTTTTATTTTTAGTGAAGATGACGCCGCTATTATTCCTCAGTTTGCGAAAATAGCTTATCCTTTTGTTGATGTAATTTTATCGCCTCAATCTTGTAATGCAGGTAAGTGGGAATATAAAAAAATAGGTTATAATGGTTTTCATAAGTTAGCCTATCTTCATCCGGAGGTATTTACGCCCAATGAAAACGAATTAGAAGAAATAATCGGAAAGGGAGATTATTTTATTTTGCGTTTCGCAGAATTAAATGCATATCATGATACTAACAAGGAAGGAATAAATAATACCATTGCAAAAAAAATAATAGAGTTGTTAAAGCCACACGGAAATATTTATATTAGTTCTGAGCGAATTCTTGATCCTGAATTAGAAAAATACCGTATTAATATAAATCCTTTAAAAGTTCATCATTTAATGTACCATGCTAAAATGTATATAGGTGATAGTCAATCAATGGCAGTAGAGGCCGCTTTGCTTGGAACTCCTGGGATACGTTTTAACGATTTTGCCAGGGAAATTGGTGTATTAAATGAATTAGAGCAAAAATATTTATTGACTAACAGTTTTAAAACTAAGCAAGAAAATGAGTTGATGAATCAAATATTAAATATGCTTGTTATGCCTGATCTTAAAAAAGTATATGCAGAACGCAGAAAAATTATGCTTAATGATAAAATTAATGTATTCAAATTTTTTATTTGGTTTATCGAAAATTATCCATCAAGCCAAACAACAATGCAACAAAATCCAAATTATCAGTATAATTTTAAATAATGGATTTTACATTAACTAAATATGAAGAGTTGCTCGATTCATTAATTTCGGCAAATTATGATTTTCAAACATTTGAAGAGTTTTTGGTACAGCCTAAAAAAAAATCAATTATATTGCGACATGATGTTGATTTATTACCATTTAATTCATTAACCTTCGCTAAAATTCAAGCCAAAAAAAATATAAATGCGGTTTATTATTTTAGATCGGTACCACAAAGTTGGGATGAATATGTAATTAAGCAAATAGCAGCATTAGGACACGAAATTGGATACCATTATGAATGCTTAACTACCTGTAAAGGAAATGAAGAAAAAGGCATAAAAGATTTCGAAAATAATTTAATAAAATTACGGAAGCTTGCGTCGGTTTCAACTATATGCATGCATGGTAGCCCTATGAGTAAATACGACTCAAGAGATTTATGGAAAAAATATGATTATAAACACTTTAATATTATAGGCGAACCATATTTTGATGTTGATTTTTTAAACGTATTGTACTTAACCGATACAGGGCGAAAATGGGATGGGGGTAATGAAAGTGTTAGAGATAAAGTACATTCAGGTTTTGATTTAAATTTCCATCGTACAGATGATATTATTTTAGCTTTAAAAAAAAATAAATTGCCAAATCAAATAATGTTTACATTTCACCCCCAGCGATGGAGTAATAATATTTTTAACTGGACAAATGAGCTTATTAAACAAAGTATTAAAAATCAAATTAAGAAATACTTTTTTGTTAAATAAGTTAAGATAAAAAATATAGTCTTGAAGGAGCTAATCATAGAAACGTTCGGAATTAAAGCCTGGAAATATGTAAGTTATTTTGTTGACGCAAATTCACCTGAAACATTGGTCGTTTCTACAACAAATGTTTTTAACATCGTAAATAATCCCGGAAATCATAATGCAGTTATTAATCTTAGCAGGGTAAACAACATCAGATATATTAATAAATTTTTTGAAAGTGTAAATACTAAATTAGAAAATGGAAATATTTTTATTTGTTGTCTTGAAACGATACAAGCTCGAAAAAAACGAAGACAAGTTAATCATATTCCATTTATAGGTACGATACGTTTATTTTTTGAATTTATTTTTTTAAGAGTGGCTCCTAAAATTTGGGGATTAAAAAAAGTTTATTTTCTAATAACTCGAGGTAGAAACCGCTTGTTGTCGAAGGCAGAGTTAATGGGTAGGTTGGTTAGTTGTGGTTTTGAAATTATTAGCAGTAAGTCTTGCGATGGTTTAACTTATGTTGTAGCTGTAAAGGTAAAAGAACCCTATTATAATGCAGAACCCAGTTATGGTCCAATATTTAAAATGAAGCGTATTGGCAAAAATGGAAAATTAATAGGTATTTATAAATTTAGAACTATGCATCCTTATGCCGAATATTTACAAGACTATGTTTTGAAACTAAATGGCTATGCATTGAGCGGAAAACCAAAAAATGATTTTAGACTAACGCCTTGGGGTAGATTTATGAGACGTTACTGGTTAGACGAACTGCCACAAATACTTAATATTATTAAAGGAGACTTAAAAATAGTAGGAGTTAGGCCCATATCAGAACGTTATTTTCAGGATATTCCAAAAGAGCTTCAAGAATTACGTATTAAATTTAAACCTGGATGTATTCCACCATATGTATCACTGAATCGCAACACTGATGTTGAATCTGTTTTAAAAGCTGAAAAGGAATACTTAATTGAAAAAACACTGCATCCTTATATAACAGACATTAAATATTTTTTTATGGCAATATTTAATATTGTTTTCAGGAGAAAGCGCAGCGCATAACTTTAAATTAATTCGATTAAATAAAAATAGATATTAAAACTATTTATCCGAGTAAACATCTAATTTTGTCATTTACTGTATAATACTTATTTTCATTGCCTTATGTTAAAAAATCACTCAGAAACAAAAAAAATAAATCACTTTAAATTGATCTCAATTTTAATAGTTTTTATCTTATTACAAAGTTGTGCAAATAAAAAAAATCTAATTTACTTTCAAGGTTCAATTTCTGACACACAAAATAATCAATCTTATTCACCTATTTTTAAGTCTGATGATTTGCTTTCTATTAATGTAATAAGTCTAGATGAAGCTGCCACAAAGCCATTTAATATGCCCGTTGTTTTTAATAATCAATCTTTAGGAGGCTATAGTCAAGGAAATGCAGCAACATATGGTTATTTAATAGATTCGGAAGGAAATATAGACTTTCCTGTAATTGGCAAGTTAAAATTAAGTGGGTTAACAAGGCAAGAGGCTATTCTGTATTTGAAAGAGCAATTAAAACCTTATCTTAATAATCCAAATATATTAATCAGAATATTAAATTACAAGGTTACTGTTTTGGGGGAAGTGCGCAATCCGGGTACTTTTACAATTCCAAATGAGCGAATTACTTTACCTGAAGCAATCGGAATTGCGGGTGATTTGCAAATAACAGCTATAAGAAAAAATATTATGGTGATTAGAGATGTTAATGGTAAGAAAACTGAAACGCGGGTAGATTTAAGTTCTAAGGAATTGTTTTCTTCGCCTGTATATTATTTACAGCAAAATGATGTTGTTTATATTGAGCCAAACAGAGCAAAAATTAATTCATCCGTGATAAATGTGTCTAATGTAAGCCTTATAATTTCTGTAATAACATTATTTACCACTGTGGCTGTATTATTCACTCGATAAGAATTAAAAATGGAATTGGAACAATATAATTTTTCCGCTGAGGAAATTCAAGAAAATAGTTTAAAAGATATTTTAACCAAATACCTTTTTCACTGGAAATGGTTTTTTATTAGTTTGGTTATAAGCGTATTTTTAGGATTTGTATACTTGCGCTATCAAACGCCTCTTTACGAAGTAAATGCTACAATATTAATTAAGGATGATCAAAAAAGCGGATCAATATCAGAGTTGAGTGCGTTTGAGGATCTTGGTATTTTAAAAAATTATAAAAATATTGAAAATGAAATTGAAGTATTAAAGTCACGTGCATTAATGACTAAGGTGGTTAAGGAGTTGAAATTGAACATTTCATATTATTCTTACGGCAGACCAATAGAGCATGAGCGGTATTTTGACTCTCCAATTTCAGCAGAGTATATTTTAAATGATTCTAT
This sequence comes from Bacteroidota bacterium, assembly GCA_947449125.1. Taxonomy (GTDB): domain Bacteria; phylum Bacteroidota; class Bacteroidia; order B-17B0; family Aurantibacillaceae; genus Aurantibacillus. Next base: position 23,387 of record CANFQR010000002.1, read on the forward strand.
TAATAAGATCGCGCAAGGGAATTGGATAATTATACCAATTTCCATTAAAAAGTTTACACTAAAGTCTGGCAGCAACGAAGAATTGCTGGGAGAGTTTATTTTTGGAGATACAGTTGACGTAAATTTCGGAAAAGTTATTTTTTCATCAAATAAGCTTTTGAAAAATTCTTATTTAAACAAAAATTTTAGAGTTATTATTTCTCCTGTAGAATCTGTAGTTAACTCTTATTTAGGCGCTATTCAAATAAATTCAGTTAATAAAACATCAAATGCAATCATAATTACTTTAAGAGATCCAATAGCCAATAAAGCCGCAGCAATTGTTGATAATCTTATTAAGCAGCATAACTTAGATGCTATTGCCGATAAAAATCAAGTCAGTTTAAATACTGCCAATTTTATTAATGAAAGAATAAAATTTATTACAGATGAATTATTTATAGTAGAAGGCGAGGCAGAAAATTTCAAAACCAAACACAAATTAACGGATGTAGAGTCTGAGTCAAAATTATTTTTACAAACAGGTAGTCAAAGCGAAATGAGTTTAATGGAAGCGACAACACAAGTTCGCTTAGCTGAATTCATGAATGAATATATTGATAAACACAATAATACAAACGAATTGTTACCGGCTAATTTAGGTATTAATGATTTGTCGCTGAATGCTCAAATAAACGAATTCAATAAACTTATTTTAGAGAGAAATCGTTTAGCTAAAAATTCCAGTGAAAAAAATCCTGCAGTTGAAAATTTGGACACTCAGATTTTTGGGCTAAAAACTTCTATAAAAGAGAGTTTGTTGAATTTAAAGATGACGCTTAAAATAAGGGAAAAAGATTTGACAAAAAAGGAGGATGAAATTAATTCAAGAATCAGTACTGTGCCAAAATATGAACGAGAATTTAGGACAATTCAAAGACAGCAACAAATAAAAGAAGCTCTTTATTTGTACCTATTGCAAAAGCGCGAAGAAACTAATATTGCGTTGGCTGTTACAGTTTCTAATGCTAAAATAATAGATTCGGCATACAGCAATGGCGCTAAAGTTGCGCCAAAAAGTAAAACAATTTTTTTAACCTCCATATTAATAGGATTAATTTTACCTATTGTAATTCTTTATATTCTAGATTTATTAAATACAAAAGTACATGGTAAAAAGGAGATAGATTTAGCTAAGTTACCTTATTTAGGCGATATTCCAGAAACCAAAGAAAAAGGTAAATTATTGGCAGTTGAAAATACCACTTCAAAAATGGCTGAGGCATTCAGGATTTTACGCAGTAATGTTGAATTTTTAAACAGTACAATTAGTAAAAAAAATAAAATAGTTCTTGTAACATCTACAATTGGTAAAGAAGGCAAATCATTTATTGCACTGAATTTGGCAGCTTCTTTTGCGTTATCAAACAAAAAAGTTTTATTAATTGGTACAGATTTAAGAAACCCTAAGCTTTTAAAGTATATGAACATTGATAAACGAATGGGGTTAACGAATTTAGTGACAGATAATAATATTAAAATTTCTGATGTTGTTTTTTCGGTAGAGGATTTTACTAATTTTTCAATGCTATCTTCTGGACCTATACCGCCAAACCCTGCAGAATTGTTAATGCATCCACGAATGGAAGAAATTTTTAATTATGCTAGAGAAAACTACGACATAACTATTGTTGATACTGCGCCTGTTGGTTTAGTTGCGGATACTTTGCTAATTTCAAAGTACGCCGATTCTACTATGTTTATTGCCCGAGCAGATTATTTAGATAAGCGCTTATTGCGTATTGCAGAATCTTTAACTAAAGACAAACGATTACCAAATTTGGCCTGCGTAATAAATGGTGCTAATTATAAAAAGGGCTATGGTTATGGCTACGGTTATGGCTACGGCTATGGTTATGGTGCATATGGTTATGGTTTAGAAAAAGAAACATCTTTTTGGAAAAGACTCTTGAAAGAGTGGTCTTAATTAAAATTCACTTTTAAAATTTTTAATAAATAATGCTCCCTAATTTTAGGGAGCATTATTTATTAAAACAAAATCTTCAGTTTACCGAAAAAGAGATTAGGTGGCAAAAAATAAAGTAATCTGACTTTTTGAGAAAAGTTACAGGTTAAAATTTAGATTTTAAGAAAGAATAACGATTACCAATTCTACCTGGACGATTACCCATGCTTCTTTTATATCTATAGATAACACCAATAGAATGGTGCAAATAATTGGTGTTTTTTAGTATCATACTAAATTTAGCCATAGAATTAAGGTTAATGCCAAGATTCTCATAAATCCAAAAATTAAAACCTATACCAAGGTTTGCTGTAGCGGTACTGCGATAATTAGCGCCAACAGATGGGTTATAAGTATACCCTAAACCACCTGCTAAATAAGGGCTAAACCAAGGAATTTCGCCAAGTAACTTGTTAAACTGATATCTAGCATTGATATCGGCGGAGAAAAAACTATATGATTTTTTTATTTCATGATTGTTAATTTCCTTTCCTGGTTTATAAATTGTATAAGCAAATTCAGATTGAGCGCTCCATCCATTTTTTAGATATGCATCAACGGAAATTCTCGATGGGAAAGGCAAAAAATTCCATGACTTTGAAACATTGAATAAATCTGAAAATGGATTTCCGTCATCGTCAACAACATGACCTCCAATATTAAAAGTCCATGGCGTTTTTTTTAAAAAACGTTTTAGTGCAAATGATTTTTTATAACCATTTTGAGCACTAATATTTAACGACGATATTAAAAAAGTAAATAATAATAATTTTAAGATTTTCATATAATAACTTTAAAAGAAAAGCATTGCTTTCTTTAAATTCTACTATCAAATATAATTAATAATATTTATATAACATCAAATTCTTTAAAGTTTAAAAATAAAACAGAGCGGCGCGTATTTTTTACTTTTTAGGAGATATACCCCCTCTTTTTTAACACAACGTATAAAAAAGTTAGTATTATTCTGATATACCCCCTCATTTTTTTAATTAATTTTGTAAAAAACTTACAAAAAAATATTTTATGACAACAAGAAGAGTTTTAGCTATGCATGAGGTTGTAAATCGCACACCGGTTTCGATTAATAAAATTGACCAACAGGTTTCTCAATATTACGGCTCAGATGTTTTTGGCCTAGATGCTATGCGCGAATATCTTTCAGAGGAGGCTTTTAATAGTATTCAAAATTCTATTAATCAAGGTACAATTGTAGAACGAAAAATGGCTGATCAGGTTGCGGCATGTATGAAGGCTTGGGCTCAAAGCAAAGGTATTACTCATTTTACACATTGGTTTCAACCTTTATCTGGAGCCACAGCAGAAAAACATGATGGTTTTTTTGAACCTATTGAAGGAGGTCGTGCGATTGAACGTTTTAGTGGTAATGCATTGGTGCAGCAGGAACCTGATGCGTCATCTTTTCCTAACGGTGGTATTCGTAATACTTTTGAAGCCCGCGGTTATACAGCTTGGGACCCAACCTCACCGGCTTTCATTTGGGGGAAAACCTTATGTATACCAACTATTTTTATTTCTTATACGGGCGAATCGCTCGATTTTAAAACACCTTTGTTAAAATCATTACACGCTTTAGATAAAGCAGCAACAGATGTTTGTCAATATTTCGATAAAAATGTTACAAAAGTTATTGCCACTTTAGGTTGGGAGCAAGAGTATTTTTTAATTGATTCTGCGCTATATAACATACGATTTGATTTGCAACAAACCGGGAGAACTTTATTTGGTCACGCTCCTGCAAAAGGTCAACAGCTAGAAGATCATTACTGGGGATCAATACCTGAGAGAGTTGCTGCATTTATGAGAGATTTTGAATATGAGTCCCATTTGTTAGGTATTCCTGTTCGCACACGACATAACGAAGTGGCACCTGCGCAATTTGAGTGTGCTCCAGTATTTGAAGAAACTAATTTAGCAGTTGATCATAATTTATTATTAATGGATGTAATGGAAAAAGTTGCCATTCGCCATAATTTCAGAGTGTTATTGCACGAAAAACCATATGCAGGGGTTAATGGTAGTGGAAAACATAATAACTGGAGTTTGGCTACTAATACCGGTAAAAATTTATTGTCACCAGGAAAAACTCCAAAAACTAACTTGCAGTTTTTAACCTTTTTTATAAATACCGTAATGGCTGTTTATGAGC
>CANFQR010000003.1 GCA_947449125.1 Bacteroidota bacterium
ATGAACTGTGTACTGTTTTGTAATAGGTTGAATGATTTATTAATAACCACATAATTGTGGAAACAAAACCGGCAAATGAAATGCAGGCAGTTAAATTCTCTCCTGTCCATTGATGAAATCGGTTTATGTTTTTTGGAAATTTATAAAGTGGCGCAATTAAATTGTCCTTACATCCTAGATATGAACAAGTAATATGTTGTGTAAATGTATAACCGTTTTTAGTAGGAATCAGATTTTCGGATTTGAAAAACACTTAAATAGTAAGCAACTACTAAATAGATAATGATAAGACTTAAAGTTATCAGCAAAGACGCCCATGCCATAACGAAATCAAAAGCAAGCGGATTAGATTCTTTATTTAAATTTGGTGTTAGTTGATAGGTGCAATTGCCATTGTAACTGTTAGAAAAAAGCAACTAGTTTTTTGTTATAATAAATTTTGTTCGTTGAAATATTAATTGGATTTTTTAACTTTTAAATGTTGTGTTGTATCGTTATTTTTTCCTGAAACAAAAAACAGGAACAGTTATGAAAAATTGAGGAGGTGTTTTAAAAAAAATATGTCAAAAAAAAACCCCGCTTTTGCGGGGCTTATTTTTACTTTTTCTTAGCTGCTTTTTTAGGAGCTGCTTTTTTAACTGCTTTTTTAGGAGCTGCTTTTTTAACTGCTTTTTTAGGAGCTGCTTTTTTAACTGCTTTTTTAGGAGCTGCTTTTTTTGCTGGTGCTTTTTTAGCTGTTGCTTTTTTTGCCATGGTTTTTTGTTTTTGAGATTTGTTGATACGAAGTAAATAATTTTTTTATTCTTATCTAATTATTAGCTATTTATTTTTTCAACATCAATTTGTTGAAATTGTTAATAGTGTAAAAATTACAAAATCGTTTTTTAAACAGATTAAAAATAAAATTAGAAATAATATTGTTGACTCTTTGAGAGTATTGAAAATAGAGATGTTTCATGAGTCGTTGATTTTTTTATTTAAAAATAAAAAGCAAACTTTTTTTATTCTTTAATTAAAATTTCTTCCTCTATTTCCCAGTCGGGTAATACTTTTATTTTTTTTGAATAAATAAAAACATGTTCGGGCTGTTTATCAAAAATTAAATTTCCTGTGTCCCATTTTTTATTTTCATTGTCGTCATAAATTATTTTAAGTTGATACGAACCTGGTATTATCTCAGTAAAATCAATGGTTTTGTTGTTGCTTTCAGACAAACTAATAGTAGAGTATTTTTCTTGCGAAACTATTCCCTGTTCATTTACAAGTTGCACAATGTAAGTTTGCTTTTTATTGAAAAGTAATTTTACAGCAACTGTTCCAAATTCAATTTCACTTTTAGTTACAAACGAATTTTTTAAACTATCATTAACAACACCTTTGTAATCGATAAAGGCAGCTGTGTCAATTTTTATTGTGTAATCACTACCTTGCTTAAGATTATTAGTTATTTCAATGGTACTTATGTTTAACCATCTGTATTTAATTTGTTCGTTATTTATTACACTATCTTTTTTACTGCTTAAATGAATTTTACGTAAATCAATTTTAGTAGTGTCCATCCAATTATAAAAGGACAGCTGTAATTTTTTGTTTAGCGCCAAAAAACCATTAGTCGTATTTGTAGAAAAGTTGACTTTTTTCTTTAATGTATTTTGTTTTGGAAGTTTTATAATTAAGGTATCTGTGTTTTTATAAGTTAAATTCTTAATAATTACAGCTAAGGTGTCTTTTAAATTTTTATAATAAAACGATAGCGTATCTTTCTCATTATTCGGATTAATTTCAAAAATATTTTTATTATCATTATAATTTAAAGCGCTTATGCGACTTACACATTTAGTATTGAAAATAATTTGACAATAGCCGTAGTAGGGGTTATTTATTTTTTTTACAAAAGATTTTGAAGGCTTCTCTTTAAATAATTTTAAATTTAAAGTTGTGTCATGTAAAAGCTGAAATTTTGAATTTAAAAATGCAATTTCTTCAGTTTCTCCATCGTAAAGCAGGTTTTTGTTAAGATCAGAAAAACCATAAACAGAATAATTATTATTTGGCATATTTCTAAATGAAAACGAGCCATCATCTGAAGTTCTACAATAATAGTTTGGTGTATTTTTATAAGGTATACTATCTGTTTTTTCTATTCCAGTATATAAACCTACAATAATATTTTTTTCGACATTTTTATTAAATGCATTTACAACGTAGCCTTTAATTTTTATGGAATCAACATAATTGCCTGTAGAAAATACATATTCAAAATTATCGGCGCTATTTCCTTCGGTCATGTCGCAAATAGATTTACCAAAGTTTATGCGATAGGTAGTATTTGGTTTAAGTAATTGCTTTTTAAACGATATAAGTATCTTTTTTCCATCACTTTCTATCTCTGGTTCAAAATTAAGTTGAGGAGAAATAATCAATTCAGATTTTAGATTAGAAAGTTTTATATGCTCATCAAATTTTAATTCAATAAAATCTGAATTAAAATTAACTGAATTAATTTTTGGAATCGCTTCAATTAATTTAGGAGGATTTAAATCACGTTTACCTCCTGTTAAAACACCAACTTGAGCGCATTTAACAAATAGTGTTAAAATAACAGAACAAAGGATTAGTTTAATTGCCGATTTAATCATTAATAAAATGTGTAAAAGTAAAACATTATTCTGTTAAAGTATATCTTTGTATTTAGCATTGTTTACATATTATATTAAAATATTCAAAAAACTAACAGGTTATAAAGTTTTAAATTTTATAAAATTATTTATTGGATTTTATTATTCGAGAATCATTAATAAACCTTTGCAATTAGGGTTACCCGTATTTATTAGTATTGAACCAACCACGAGTTGCAATTTAAGATGTCCTCAATGTCCAAGTGGATTGCGAGAATTTACAAGACCTACAGGGATGCTTCAAGATAAGTTGTTTGAAAGTATCATATTTCAAACAAAGAAATACTTACATAGTCTTACTTTTTATTTTCAGGGTGAGCCATATTTAAATCCGGATTTTTTGAAGATGGTATCTTTTGCTTCTAAGAACAATATTTACACAATAACAAGTACAAATGCACATTATTTAAATGAAGAGAATGCAAGGCAAACAATATTAAGCGGGTTGGATAAATTAATCATATCAGTGGATGGAATAACTCAGGAGGTTTATGAAAAATATAGACAAGGAGGGCAAATAACTAAAGTATTTGAGGGAACAAGAGAAATATTAAAACAAAAAAAGATTTTAAAAAGCAAAACACCTCATGTCGTTTGGCAATTTGTTGTGTTTAAAACAAATGAACACCAAATATCGGATGTGAAAAGAATAGCAAAAGACTTGGGGGTTAATGAAGTTAAAATTAAAACAGCTCAAATTTATGATTTTGAAGACGGACATAATTTAATTCCTGAAAATGATAAGTATACCAGATACAAAAAAGATGATTCTGGAAAATTTGTAATTAAAAATAAATTATTAAATCAATGCTGGCGAATGTGGCAAGGTTGCGCGGTTACTTGGGATGGTAGTATAGTGCCTTGTTGTTTTGACAAAGATGCAAAGTACAAATTAGGCCAACTTAAATCAGAAAGTTTTAATAGTATATGGTTTTCTGATGAATATAATAAGTTTAGAAAGTCAATTTTAAAAAGCAGGAATCAAATAGATATTTGTAATAATTGTACTGAAGGCACAAGTGTTTGGGTAAAAGATTAATGTAAATTTTAAATTAGATATAAAAAACTTAAACCCTATTATTCTACTGCTCCAAAAATTGTATTAATAACTGCTCTGTTTTTTTCAACAATTATTTTCCTTTTTAAGCTGAGTTTAGGTGTAATTTCTCCTGTTTCTACGCTCCAATTGGCATTAATAATTTGGCAACGTTTAAGTTGTTCAAAAGGAGCTAACGAATTGTTTACTTTTTTTATGTGATTATTAATTAAGGATTTTAATTCATCATGTTCATGTAAATTTTCTACCCCATTAAAAGAAATTGTTTTTGTAACGCAAAATTCTTTGAAGTTTGACAGAGAAGGAATGATTAACGCGGAAGCAAATTTTTGACCTTCGCCCACTACGATGCAGTGTTCAATAAATTTACATTCTTTTAATTTGTTTTCAATTGCAACCGGAGAAATGTATTTTCCAGCATTGCTTTTAAAAATTTCTTTTTTTCGATCGGTTATTTTTAAGAATTTGTTATCCACCATTGTTCCAATATCACCAGTATGAAACCATCCGTCCTTATTAATTACCTCTGCAGTTGCTTCTGGGTTTTTATAATAACCCATCATCAAGCTTGGGCCTTTCATTAAAATTTCACCATCTTCTTCAGCAATTTTTACCTGTGTATTATCAATAACTTGGCCAACTGTACCAAACATACTTCCGCCTTTACCCAATCGGTTAACAGAAACTACTACACAGGTTTCGGTTAAACCATAGCCCTGAAGTAATTTTATTTTAGCGCAAGTAAATATTCTCTCTATTTTGGGATTTAATGCTGCGCCACCACTAACAATTATATCAACATTTCCGCCAATAGCTGCTCTCCATTTTTTGTATACTAAGATATCGCAAATTTTACGTTGAAATTCATACCACAATCCATTTGCACCATCTAACTCATATTGTTGAGCAATTTTTAAACTCCAATTAAAAATTTTCTTTTTAAAACCTTCCAATTTTTCACCTGCCGTCATTATTTTTTCTAATACTCTTTCCAACACTCTTGGCACGGCAACAAACGCATTTGGTTTTATCTCACGACAGTTGTCGCCAATAGTTTCAAAGCTTTCGGCATAATAAATACTTATGTTGTGAAATAAATATAATGTATTTAAAAATCGTTCGTAAACATGATTAAGTGGCAAAAAACTTAATGCGCGCCATTTTGGGGTAAATGGAGCAATATCTTTTGTTATTAAAACATTTTCCACCAAATTTTTATGCGAAATCATTACTCCTTTTGGCTGACCTGTAGTGCCTGATGTATAAAGCAGCGTAAGCAAATCATTTTCTGAAATTTCTTTTTTTATACTTTCAATTTTTTCCAAGTTTAAATGCTGTTTCCCTGATTCTAAAAAATCAGAGAATGATTTTACACCGTCAATTTTTGTAAAACTTATAACGTATTTTAAATGCGGCAATTCATTTTCTATACTGACTAGTTTTTGATAAGTAGATTTTTCTGAGATAAAAATAATTTTTGCTTCACAATGGTTTAAAATATATTTTAAATCATCTTGACTTATTGTTGGAAAAATTGGAGCAGAGGGCATTGCTACTTGTTGCGATCCGTAATCAACAAAATTCCAGGCAGGCATATTTCCGGCCATAATAGCCACTTTATCATTTTTTTGTAAGCCAAGATGCAGTAGCGCCGAACTTACATAATTGGAATTAGTTACAAAATCTGTAACGCTATATGACACCCATTTTTTATTTTCTTTAGCATTTAAAATGTCATGCTTTTGGGATGTTATTTTTAGGTTATCTAAAATGTCAAAAACTCGTTTAATTTCCATAATATGTAATCTAATTTCAATAAAAAATCGAAATATACAAAATCATAATTATAGCCTTATTTTGCTAACTTTGGTTTTCAAATTTTTTTATGATTGTTATTACAGGTTCAGCAGGATTTATTGGAAGCGGATTAGTTTCAAAATTTAATGCAGAGGGCATTACAGATTTAATTTTAGTAGATGACTTTTCATCAAAAGAAAAATTACCAAATCACGCCACAAAAAAAAATATTGAAAAGATAGACCGCACTAATTTTATGGAGTGGTTTAAAAAAAACAAACACCTCGTAAATTATGTAATTCACATTGGAGCTAGAACAGATACTACCGAAAAGGATATAACTATATTAAATGAATTAAATTTGAATTACACCAAAGATATTTGGAATATTTGCTCCGAAAATAAAATACCTCTTATTTACGCCTCTTCAGCGGCTACATATGGTTTGGGTGAATTTGGTTATAATGATGACGAAACAAAAATACCTTTTTTGAAACCCTTAAACCTTTATGGAGAAAGTAAAAATAACTTTGACATTTGGGCACTTGAGCAAAAACAAACGCCACCTAATTGGTATGGTTTAAAATTTTTTAATGTTTACGGACCAAATGAATATCATAAAAACCGAATGGCTTCAGTAATATTTCATTCATTCCATCAAATTTCTAAAACCGGAAAAGTAAAATTATTTAAGTCGCATAATCCCGATTATCCTAATGGAGGGCAGTTGCGCGATTTTGTTTATGTTAAAGATGTCATTAATGTAATCTGGTTTTTATATTCTAATCAGATTAAAAGCGGAATATATAATTTAGGCAGTGGTAAGGCTCGTACTTTTTTAGATTTGGCCAAAGCAACATTTAATGCATTAAATATATATCCGGATATTGAATTTATTGATACCCCTGTTGATATACGCGATAAATACCAATATTTTACTGAGGCAAATATGAGCAAGTTAATAAACGCAGGTTATAATAAAAGTTTTACCAGTTTAGAAGAAGGTGTTAATGATTATGTAACTAATTATTTGCGTGACACAACATATTTGTAGCCTTGCGAAAATTTCTTTATAAACCATTTGCCAGATTTATTTGCTTCTTTACATTATTGACATTGCTTTTATTTATAATTAAATAAATTTTTATAAATCAATAACCATTACCAATGAAAATTTTTTATAAAACAATTATACTTCTTTTATTTAGCGTAAGTATTTTTTCTCAAAATAAAAATTATGGCTGTCAAAATGGAAAACAGCTTAATTTTTTCCCTCCAATTTATAATAGTCCGGAAAATTTAAGAAGCGATACATTTGATATACTTAAGTATACCATAAATTTAGAGATAGGAAACACACTTTTTAAGCAAATTGCTGGCAATACCCAGATTAGATTTACGCCTAAAATAAACAATCAGAATTTTATCAGGTTAGATTTGCTCAAATTAACAATAGATTCTGTTAAAGAAAATACTTCACTTTTAAATTATATTTATAATGACACTATTTTAAAAGTAAATTTTGCTACTCAAAAAAATGTTTTAGATACGTCAACTTTAATAGTTTACTATCACGGGCAGCCTCAGGGTGACCCGGCCGGTTGGGGTGGTTTTTACTTTGATAATACCGGCGGTGCACAGTATGCATATAACCTTGGAGTTGGCTTTGGAGCCAAGCCTCATAATTATGGGCGCGTATGGTTTCCTTGTTTTGATAATTTTGTAGAGAGAAGCAAGTATGAATTTAATATTGTTTCCGATTCTACCCGCCGTGCTTATTGTAACGGAGAATTAATTTCAGATGTTGTTACATTAAATAAACGCTCACGTAAATGGGTGCTTAATAACGAAATTCCAACTTATTTAGCGTCTGTTGCACTTGCAAATTATAAACAAGTTAATTGGTCTGTAAACACACTATCAGGCGTAAAGCCAATTACATTGGTTGGGGTTAAGGCAGATACTCTGAACATGAAAAACGGCTTTGTTAATTTAAAAAATTGTATTAATGGCTTTGAGAATTATTTTGGCCCATACAAATGGAATCGCTTTGGGTATAGTTTAGTTCCGTTTAATAGCGGGGCTATGGAACACGCAACAAATATTGCCTATCCAAGAGCATTTATTGGAAATCTTGCATATGAAGCCGATTTAATGGCGCACGAGTTGTCTCATCATTGGTGGGGTGACTTGGTAACTTGCGAAACGCAAGAAGATATGTGGATTAATGAAGGAATGGCAACATTTAGTTCATATATGTTTTTAGAATGGAAATACGGAAAAAAAACGTATTTAAACTCAGTAAAAAACGAGCATGATAAGTTGTTACAGTTTCTTCATAAAAAGGAAAGTGGCTTTAGAGCAATAAGTGGCGTTCCTCATAGTTTAACATACGGAGATCATGTTTACAAGAAAGGAGCAGATGTTGCTCACACGCTACGAGGATATATGGGCGATGCCGCTTTTTTTAATGGATTAAAATTTGTGTTGCAACAGCAAGCGTTTAAAAGTTTAAATAGTATAGAATTTAGAAATTTGCTTCAAGCAAACAGCGGTCAAAATTTGACTGATTTTTTTAATGATTGGGTGTTAAGTGGAGGTTGGCCACATTTTTCTTTAGATTCTGTAAAATACATTCAGAATTCTGTAAACAGTTATGATGCGGTAATTTCCCTGAAACAAAAATCATATGGGGCTCCAGCGTTATACAATAATGTGCCCTTAGAAATTAGTTTTTTTAAAAATGATTTTACTGTAATTACCAGAACCGTTAACATGGTTGGCGGTTCTGGAAATTTCACGGTGAACATACCTTTTATGCCGGTATATTGTGCTTTAAATTTTGACAGTAAAATTAGTGACGCTACTTCTCATGAAGTTAAGACCCTAAAAACAGTTACAAATGTTAACTGGACTCTCGGAAAAGTTTTTATGATGATAAAAAACAAAGGTTCAGATTCAAGTTTAGTTCGTGTTATTCATAATTATGTGGCGCCGGATGCGTTTAAAAACAATCCCTCAAACTATAAACTTTCAAACCAACATTACTGGAAGATAGAAGGGATTTTATCTCCGGGATTTGTTTCAAGGGCAAGATTTACTTTTGACGGTAACAAAGCAACAAGTGGCACTTCTTATATGGATACATTGTTAACTATTGTAAATTGCGACAGTGTGCGTTTGTTTTACAGGGTAAATGCAGCAGATGATTGGAAGTTGGTAAAAAACCAAAGTATATTTATTTCGGGGACACGTAAAGGTGATATTGAAATTGATACCTTAAAAATTGGGGAATATACTTTTGGAAATACTACAGATACCAGCTCAGTTGGATTAGAAAAATTTTCTAAGTCAGGGCTTTCGGTTAATGTATTCCCTAATCCGGCAAAAAACAAAATAAATATTCAATTTAACGAGGGTATAACTAAAGAATATATACTTGATATTTATGATTCATTAGGGAAAAAACTGGCATGTAATAAAATAAGCAACAAATTAAATCAGTTTGATGTTAGTTTTCTGAATAAAGGTATTTACTTTTTAAAAATTGAAACAGACCAAAAACTATTTTTTGCACAAAAATTAATTATAGAATAAACCGAATAAAAACATGCATTAAAATAAACTTTTGTTAATCTATAAATCATGTTGAATTTATAAAAACAACCGATATTGTATAATTTTATAATCTAATATATTTAAAGTGAGGAAATTTTTTTTAATAGTTTTATTTGTTTCAATACAAGTATTTTTTTATGCTCAAAATTCTAAAAAGAAAAATAATTCGACTGTAATTAAAACCGATGAATTTAATTTAACTAATTATAAGGGTGAGCCCGGTGACAGATTAATTATTGAAATAAACCACACTTCATGGATAGGTAAACCAGCTGAAATAAAAACTAATTGGCGAAGTGTAGGATTTAATTTTGCTTTTATGTTTGATAAACCAATTGGAAGATCAAGTTTTAGCTTTGGTTACGGATTAGGAATATATAGTCACAATTATCACAGCAATGCCAATTTTTTATATGTAAATGATAGCATTAGCCATTCACAAATTACAAAATTGAAGCCTTTAAAATCTGATTATAAAACGAATAGCTATTCCGAGAAAATATTAGAAATTCCTTTAGAGCTTCGTTACCGAAGTAAAACCGATAGAAAGTTTAAAGTTGCTTTAGGAATTAAAGGCGGCTATGTGATAAACGACTTTAGGAAACTTGAAAATAATGATGAAAAAATTAAGGTTTACAATACCAAGAATATAAATAGATTAAGATATGGTGTTAATTTTAGAATAGGAGTTGAACAATTTTGCTTTACTGCTTGTTATTACATAAGCGAGGTTTTTACAAAAGACAAAGGTGTTAATGGTGTTAATATGTTTTCGATTGGCTTTGCGTTAATTCCATATTAAAAATGCAATGAAAAAAGTTGATATAGAGCAGGAACTTATTAGGCTTAGGTTAACAACACATAATAAAGCGGATGATTTAGTTAAAGAAGCAAACCTAATTCTTGCCAGTGATTTATTAACGGAAAAGAAAATTTTAAATAATTTAAAACATTATCAAAATTCATTTGATTTAATAAATGAGGAAGAGGTAAATAATGATTTAATTTTTACTGTTTCCCAAATAAAAAATATAGCACTCACTTACAGATTAAAGTTTTTAGACAGCCAGTTTTATAAAAGAGAAATACCTTTTGAGGCTGTTTTAAAAATAAAAGATATAGATATTCAACAACGTAAAAATATTAAGGGATTTAAAATTTTAGCCCCTATAGAATCGTTTAAAATTGAAAAATCGATTTTTTGTTCTATTTTATTAGCTCCAACCAATTTAGGAAATTATTACATTATACATAAATGGGGAGATCCTTTTAAATGGCACAGAAAATTATTTTCATGGCCGTTAAAAAATTTCGACAACCTATTTATTAGCATTCTTGTATTTACATTGATGGTAACACTTAGTCTTCCAACACCTTTAATAACATTAGACACCTCGGCTACCTATTGGTGTGGTTACCGAGCCGCAGCATTTATGCATTTATTAATTTTTCATTGTGGTGTAACGGCCTACGTTACGTTTGTTCTTGGAAAAAATTTAAGTTCAATAACCTGGAATCGGTATAAAGATTTTGGTTAAACCACGCCATCTCCTAAAATTTTCACGGTTATATTTTCCATCTCCGGAATTAATTTTAACTGACATGAAAGTCTGGATGTAGGTGTAATATTTGGTAAGGTATCTAACATCGCGTATTCATCATCGCTTATTTCATGTAAAGATTCATAGCCGCTTATAACTTCCACGTGGCAGGTAGCGCACAAGGCCATGCCTCCGCAGGTTGCCAAGACAGGATAATCATTGCCTTTTAATATTTCCATTAAGCTTAAACCCATATCGGTTGGAACCTCAATACTATTTAATGTATTATCAGGGTTTTGAATGTTTATTTTTATATCTGCCATGAGTTTTAATGTTATTTTTTTTCTTCACATAATTCAATTAATACACCATTTGTTGTTTTAGGGTGTAAAAAACAAATTCGCTTATTATCTGCTCCATCTTTTGGTGATTGATTAATTAATTCAAAGCCTTCTTGTTTTAACCGAGCCATTTCCGATTCTATATTATCAACTTCGTAGGCAATGTGATGAATACCCTCTCCTTTTTTTTCGATAAATTTTGAAATTGCACTTGTTTCATTGGTGGCTTCAAGTA
Source organism: Bacteroidota bacterium (assembly GCA_947449125.1). Taxonomy (GTDB): domain Bacteria; phylum Bacteroidota; class Bacteroidia; order B-17B0; family Aurantibacillaceae; genus Aurantibacillus. The sequence continues at coordinate 11,268 of CANFQR010000003.1, forward strand.
ATTCTATTTTTGTTTCACCAATCATAAAAAAGGAAGTGCTAACACCTTCTGATGCCACATTTTCAGTTTTATAATGCTCTTTGCCGAATAATTTTTTAAATAACTCATTGCTTTGATGAATGTTTTTTACAGCAATGCCTATATGTTCAATTTTTTTTATCATAATGTTTAGTAAAAAAATAATACGCGTCAATTTTTCTAAATCCCGCATTTAAACCGTTTTGCAAAGTTAACTCATTTATCGAATTTAATGTAGTGGACTGATTGCTCTCAAAAAACTCTAAATTTTTTTCAAACGCACCATAAATTTTCGGCACTTTTAAAAAAAGCGAAAAATTAAAAGTTAATCCACAACAATATCTGATGTATATAGGTTCGTTTGGAAGTTCATTCAAATCTGCATAAGAGCCATTTGTAACATAACAACTTCTCAAAAATTCTTTTCTTGTAAACAGTAATAAAATTAATTCATTACCGGTAAAGTTTTTTACAGTTAATGATGTATGGTTTGTTTTATAAAATTTATTTTCACCAAAGTAATCAGTATAAGGCGAGTCTCCTGTTTTAAGAGCAGTCTTGGATATAGTTTTAGATTGTTTGGCTTGAATTAAGATGTTTTGGTTTGGGGATGCTAAGTAGAAAATTAGCATAAACAAAGCAACGGCAAGCGGAGTGGCAAATAGAATATACTTAAACTCATTGTAATTTTTTTTGCTTTCAGTTGTTTGTTTAAATGTTTCTCTCGTTTTAGCATATTTTTTAATATGTTCATCATAATATCTTCGGCGTTTTAATTCTTTTTCATCGAAGTTTTGTTTTTTCTGATACTTGGTTTTTGAATTAACTGATGAAGTATTAGAATAATTGTAATTTAAATTATAATCGTATGCTGATTTAAGATTTGGATTAGATAGCGTTTCGTAGGCTTTTAAAATTTTAGAGAATTGTTCTTTCCCACTTGGATTTTTATCGGGATGGTATAGTTTGGCTAATTTTCTAAACGCAGATTTTATTTCGGCAAAACTTGCCCCTTTATGTAATCCTAAAACTTCGTAGTAATTTGCCAAAATTTTGAAAAATTGATTAGGTTAAAGCTTTACGCAAACATTTTTTGGTTCGGTAAAAAAATCAAGTGCTTCAAAACCACCTTCTCTTCCAACGCCACTGGCTTTAACTCCACCAAAAGGCGTTCTAAGGTCGCGTAAAAGCCAGCAATTAATCCAAACTATACCTGAATGTAAATTGTTGGCCATCTTGTGAGCGCGCGTTAAATGTTGTGTCCAGATAATACTTGCTAAGCCATAATTGGTTGAGTTTGCCATCATTAAAACTTCTTCTTCGTTATCAAATGGGGTAATTGTAACAACAGGGCCAAAAATTTCTTCCTGGTTCGTTCTACAATCATAAGATAAACCTTCTATAATAGTTGGAGACAAATAATATCCTTCCTTTAAATCTCCATCAAACTTTAGAGCAGAACCTCCGCATAAAATTTTTCCGCCTTCGCTTTTGGCTAATTCAATGTAGCTTAAGATTTTTTCTTGGTGCCCTTTAGAAACTATAGCGCCAACTTTTGATTTTTCATCTAACGGATTTCCAACAGTTAATTCTTTGGTACGTGCAACGAAGTCGTTTTTAAATTTATCGTAAATTTTGCGTTCAATAAAAATACGTGAACCACACAAACAAATTTGACCTTGATTTGCAAATGAGGAATTTAATGTTGTTGCCAGCATTTTATCATAATCGCAATCGGCAAAAATAATATTAGGGTTTTTTCCACCTAACTCTAACGAAAGTTTTTTAAACATGGGAGCGGCAATAGAAGCTATATGTTTTCCTGTTGCTGTTCCGCCAGTAAATGATATTAAAGGGATGTTTTTATGACTTACAATGGCATTACCAACTTTTGAACCAACACCGTGAACAATGTTTAAAACACCTGCCGGAAGTCCGGCTTCAATACAAATTTCGGAAAGTAGAAACGCCGTCATAGGTGTAATTTCGGAAGGTTTGGCAACCACTGTGCAGCCTGCAGCAAGCGCAGGCGCTATTTTCCAGCTGAATAAGTATAATGGCAAATTCCAAGGCGATATACAGCCTGCAACTCCAACCGGCTGACGAAGGGTGTAATTTATGGCAGTTTCTTCCATGCTGTGCGCGTTTGACGCGTAATGTAAAATACCCGTGCCGTAAAAATGAAAATTAGCAGCAGCTCTTGGTATATCAACTGTTTTGGCAAGTTTAAGCGGTTTACCGTTATCAATACTTTCTGCTAGCGCGAGCTTATCTAATTTTTTTTCTATCAGAGATGAAATTTTTAAAAGATATTCTGATCTTTTTTCTTTTGATGTGGTACTCCATTCTTTAAATGCATTTTTTGCGGCTATATACGCGAGCTCAACATCATTTTCATCGCTATCAGGAATAAACGAATATACTTTTCCGTTTGCCGGATTATAATTGTCAAGATAACTTTTTGAAATCGGTTCAATGAGTTGTCCGTTTATATAATTTTTAATTTGAATCATGATAAATACTTGACATTAAAGATACAAAACAATAAAAAGCACAACAATTATTTTTTTGATGTTACTTTTTAATTGTAATCAATTAAAGTGTATGAATGCTGTTTTAGTTATTATAGATTTGACTTTTTTTTTAAAAATACTATCTTTAAAATTATAATAAAATTAATAAATCATGCCAACCAAAAAAAAGGACGCTTCATCCAAAAAACTTGATTTAACTATTCAAAATCAATTTATAAAAAAGTTAAAGGAAGCTTTACCGCCAAGTGTAGGTATTGCGGAAGAAATTGCCGATGTTTTGGGTGTGAGTAACGATAGTGCTTACAGGAGAATAAGAGGGGAAACGGAATTAACAATTGAAGAGGTGTATGTTTTGGCAAAAAAATATGGTATTAGTTTAGACGCAATTTTCGGTAATCAGTCTGATACAGTAACTTTTTCTTACACTAAATTAACTGATAGCGAAAAAAATTTTGAGATTTACTTAAACAGAATATTATCACATTTAAAAACCTTAAATAAATTTGACAGTAAAAAAATTTATTATGTTGCTGAAGAGATACCTATCTTTTATTCTTTCTTTTCAAAGAAGCTTACAGACTTTAAATTATTTTATTGGCAACGCAGTGTTTTAAATATTCCTGAATATCAGCAGCTCAAATTTGACTGGGGCGTAGTGGCTGATAATTTAATAGAGCTTGCACATAATTTGTATAAAGAATATTTAACAATTCCCAGTTCCGAAATATGGACGGTTGAAACCGTATTAACCGGAATTAGGCAAATTCAATTTTATTTTGACAGCGGTATTATTACGTCAGTTCACGCAATTGATTTGTTAACTGAATACAGGGCAATGATAGATATTATTTTTAAAAACGCTGAAAACGGACGCAAAAATATAAGCGACAAAGACGAAACATTTGTTATGTACCATAGCGAGGTAGTTTTAGGAACAAATTGTATTTACGTGGTAATGGGCGATACAAAATACTCTTATATTTCCTTTAATACCATGAATTCATTAACTACCAATAATATTCAGTTTTGTGAAGAAACAGAACACTGGGTAAGAAATCTAGAGAAAAAAAGCACCATTATTAGCGGTGTATCGGCAAAACAACGTTATCAGTTTTTTAATTCGATGTATAAAAAAGTGGATGATGTGATCCAAAAAATTAAACTGACATAATTGAAAAAAACAATTTCTATAGTTGGTGGAGGCGCAAGCGCATTGTTTTTAGCCAGCGCTTTAAATACCGATAAATATGTTGTTTCTGTTTTCGAAAAAAATTCTGCACTCGGGCGAAAATTTTTAGTTGCTGGCGATGGGGGATTAAATTTGACTCATTCTGAAAGCGAGTGTAACTTTATATTAAACTATACACCGCATTATTTTTTATCCGAAGCATTTAAACTCTATTCCAATAAAGATTTTATAGCATGGTTAAATGGCTTAGATATACCTACTTTTATAGGCACTAGCGGCAGAGTGTTTCCGCAAAAAGGAATAAAACCGATTGATGTATTGAATGCAATTGAAAAAAAAATAAACAGCAACCGCGTACAAATTTATTTTAAGCACGAGTGGAAAGGTTTTTCGGACAGAAATGAATTACTATTTAATACAAAAGAGAAAATTAAGCGGGTAAAAAGTGATATAACAATTTTTTGTCTTGGGGGATCCAGTTGGCCGGTTACAGGAAGTAAAGGAGACTGGGTTAAATTATTTGAAGAAAAAAACATTCAAGTTAATACATTTAAATCAAGTAATTGTAGTTTTAAAATAATCTGGCCGAATGATTTAATTAAACATGTAGAAGGTAAACCCTTAAAAAATATTTCGGTTACCTGTAACAACAAAACAATTAGTGGAGAATTGGTTATTACCGCTTTTGGAATTGAAGGTAGCGGTGTGTATCCTCTTAGCCCGCAAATAAGGCAAGAGTTAGAATTACATAATGAAGCAAAAATTAAAATTGACTTAAAGCCTTTATTAACCATAAACGAAATTGTTAAACGAATTTCAATTCTGAATCCAAAAAAAACTTACACCGAAAATTTGTCTGAGAAATTAAATCTTAATAAAACACAACTTATTTTAATAAAACATTATTTATCAAAAGAAGAATTTTTTGACGCTGAGTTTGTAGCTCACAAAATAAAAAACTTCGAATTTGTAATTTCTTCATTAGGCCCTTTGGAGGATGCCATATCTACAGTTGGTGGTATTTCCTTAAATGAAATAGCCTATAATTTTGAATTAAAGAAATTAAAAAACAGTTTTGTTTTAGGCGAAATGATAGATTACGATGCGCCAACAGGAGGTTATTTGCTTCAATCGTGTTTTAGTATGGCTAATTATTTGGCTAACTATTTAAATTCTAAGGAATAATAATCTTTCAAAAAATTTAATATTTATTATAAATAATAAAACAATTTTTAATGCTAAATTGTTATAAATTGGGTAATAGTTAAAATCTAATATTTTATATTTGCCCCAAATTAAAAAATTATGGTAATCACAAGCGAACACATTTTGTGTGAAATAAAAAACGAAGTCTTATTAATTACGATTAATCGTCCGGATAAATTGAATGCCTTAAACAAGCAAACTATTGAGGAATTGCACGAAACGTTAATTGAAGCCGAAAACAGAAATGAAATTCGTGCGATTATTTTAACGGGCGCAGGTCAAAAAGCTTTTGTTGCAGGCGCTGATATTGCCGAATTTTCTGATTTTTCTGTTGAGCAAGGAAAACAACTTAGTTCCAACGGGCACTTTAAAGTATTTAATTTTATAGAAAATTTTAGTAAGCCTATAATTGCGGCAGTAAATGGTTTTGCTTTGGGAGGTGGACTTGAGTTGGCCATGGCGTGCCATTTAAGAGTAGTAAGTGATAATGCAAAAATGGGTTTGCCTGAAGTTAGTTTAGGACTAATTCCAGGCTATGGCGGAACACAACGCTTGGCTCATTTGGTTGGTAAAGGAAAAGCAATTGAAATGATAGTTACCGCAGATATGATTAATGCACAGGAAGCTTATAAATGGGGAATTGCAAATCATATTACAACTCAAGATGAATTATTGAATAAGTGTTTTGAAATTACGTCTAAAATAAGTTCCAAGAGTCCTACTGCAATAAAAACTGCCATTAAGGTAATTAATGCAGGCTATAATACTAAGCTTAACGGCTATGAAGTAGAAATTGAAGAGTTCGGAAAATCCTTTGCCACAAAAGATTTTAAAGAAGGTGTTAGTGCTTTTTTAGAAAAACGAAAACCAAATTTTACAGGAGAATAATAATCAATTTCTGTAACAAAAAAGAGCTTGTAAAAGCTCTTTTTTGTTAACTATTATCAGCTTTAAATTAAAAAGCTATACGCTAAACAAAAAGTAATGTAAATTTATATCGATAAAATTAAATTGAATAAACAAAAAACATACTATATTTTTTTCACTTTAGTATTAGTGTTATTTATAACTCTTGATGCCGGTGCTCAATGTGCTATGTGTAAACAAGCTGCTGAAACTTCTTTAAAGTCAAATCCAAATTCAATGGCGCGGAGTTTAAACAGCGGTATTTTATATTTAATGGCAGTGCCTTATCTGATGTTAGGTTTTATTTTTAGAAAACAACTAATCCAACTCTGGAAAAAATTCATCAGAAAATCCGAAAAAACTACAATTGACTAGTTTTCGAGAAATTAGACTAATTAATACGTTAAAAGACTATTGATTAGTTTGATCAATAACCTTTGGTACTCTAAAATAGTCGCTGTCTTTTTTTGGCGCATTTTTTAAAGCTTCTTTATGGGAAACAGAAATTTCAGGAGAGTCTTCTCTTAAAACATTGTGTTCTTTGGTCATATAAATTAAAGGAGTTACATTTTCTGTATCCAACTCATTTAATTTCTCAACAAAACTTAGCATTCGGTTCATGTCATTTAAAATTTCCGCTTTCTCTTCGTTGTTAAACTCCAATCTTGCTAAATGAGCAACCTCGTCTACGGTTTTAATATCAATTTTATTCGCCATAAAACTCTTTTAGTTTTTCTTTTGTAAATGTATGAACTTTCTCTTTAAGTATTTCAATATCTTTTTCTGTCATTCCTGCCGTATTAATTGGGTTTCCGACAAAAATTTCAGGAACACCTGAACTACCGTTGCTTTTAAAAAAACCGCCGTTTTGTAAAAAATGCCAGTTGTTTAAATTAACCACCGGCACAATAGGAATTTGTTTTTCGATGGCTAGTTTAAATGCGCCATTTTTAAATGCGCGTAATTTACCGTTTTCGCTAATGGTTCCTTCAGGGTAAATAACAACACTTAATTTTTCATCAATTTTTTTGCCTGCGTCAGAAAATGCTTTGTGTGCATTTGTTATGCTTTTTCGGTTAACCGGAATATCGAGATAAACAAAGAAATATTTAAATAAAGGTATTTTAAGTAATTCGTATTTTCCCATAAAAACAGCGGTATGGTCAATATATTCGGGGCAAAAAACTATATCTAAATAGGATGTATGATTGGATACAATAATGCACGGTTTTGGTAAGTGGTATTTTTTTGTTTGGTATTTGATTTTAGGAAACAAAAAGGCACCTCTCGAAATTATGATAGCCCAAATACGTTTTAGCCTAAAAACAAAGTCAAATTTTTTTGTTTTTAATCCAAAATAAAACGCAGGAAACAAAATTAAAAACGGAATGGCAAAGCATAAAAAGAACCAGGTTTTCCAAATGGGAGACAATATGTATTTTATTAATTGCATTTAAATATCGATACTAAAGTAACATTTTAACTTATAATAGAAAACAAATACGTTACCCTGTAATTTTAATTGTTAAGAAGTGTATTCTATCATATCTATAACTTTATTATGATTTAATTTTAATGTGTTGTTTTAAAATTCAAAGTTTGAATTTTGTTAATTATAAGTTTTATACAGCTAAAAAAATCTTATTTTAAGAGCTAATAATCGTTACTTTTGATGTAAATATGTCAATTAATTCTATAGCGCTTTTACCCGATCATGTGGCAAATCAAATTGCTGCTGGCGAGGTGGTGCAAAGGCCTGCAAGTGTTGTGAAAGAATTATTGGAAAATGCAATTGATGCAGGCGCTACACAAATAAAATTAATTGTAAAAGATGGTGGAAAATCATTAATTCAAGTAATTGATAATGGCAAGGGTATGAACCCTTTTGATGCCCGAATGTGTTTTGAAAGACATGCCACCTCTAAAATTAATAAAGCAGACGATTTATTTTCTTTAACAACCAAAGGATTTAGAGGAGAAGCTTTAGCTAGTATTGCCGCCGTTGCTCAGGTTGAATTAAAAACAAAAATGGCTG
>CANFQR010000004.1 GCA_947449125.1 Bacteroidota bacterium
ATTGTCCCCGTGAATTTATTTTTCATATTGTATGTCTGTCGCAGCACTTGCAGCTAACTTGTTTATACTCGCTATAAACTTTCGGTTATCTAACCGTTTAAGCATGTTTGCCGAATGTTTATCTCGTTTATCAAATATATTAATTTGCTATAAGGTATCAAACGGTGATGCAATTTTTTGGATGGCTTTGTTGCTAACATGGGTATATATTTCGGTTGTTCTACTACTGCTGTGTCCTAATAATTCTTGTATGTATCTTAAGTCGGTGCCATTTTCTAATAGATGTGTGGCGTAACTGTGCCTTAACCAATGCAAGGTTACAGGTTTTTTAATACCGGCTTTACTTACACTTTGTTTGAGCACAGACTGCAAACTTCTTTCATCATAAGCTTTACCTTTAAGTTGCCCCTCAAATAACCAGTTTTGGGGTTTTGCTGCTTTATAATATTCGCGCAACAGTTCAAGTATTTTATTACTTAACGGAACAATTCTGTCTTTTTTACCTTTTGCCTGTTTAATTATAACTAAGCCACGTTTAGAGTCTATATGCCCGGGTTTTAGGTTTAATAACTCGCCGCAACGCAAGCCACAGCTATAAATTAAACTAAGCATAGCTCTATGCTTTATATTGTTTGAGGCCGATAAAATTAATTTTACGTCTTCTTTGCTTAATACGTTTGGTAACAACTTTTCTCGTTTTGGCCGGTGTATTAATTCCACGTTTATGCTTTTGTTTTGTACAACGTTAAAAAATAATTTAAGCGCATTTACCAATTGGTTTTGATAGGATGCTGATAATTGTTTGGCTAAAATGTATTGGTTATTAAATGTAATTACATCTTGGTGATTTATTTCTCCCAGATTTTTTTCGGCAAAAAATTTTAAAAAAGTTTTTATGCAATCGGTGTAAGTTGAAATTGTATTTTCGCTGTAGCGCCTTGATTTTAACCAATTAATAAATTCATGTAGTTTACTTAACGTTTCGTTATTTAAACTTGCAGTAAGTGTTTGCTTGGTTGATGATTCATCAGATACACGTGTTTCGTTAATGGTTTGTTTAAAAACAACTTTTATGTGATGATGATGTAATATGTTTATTATTTCGTTTACATTGTTATTGCTACATGGCAGTAACCATGCTTTTTGAGTGTTGCTCCATACTGGTGTAAGGGTTTGTTTAATAGTGTTGATGGTATTAATGTTGTATTTAAATTTTAAAGCCAATTGTTCCTTGCCTTTATGCAAAAGCTTTTCAAGCTCTATACAATTTTCCATAATATTAGTTAAGGGTAAATAAATGGTATAAATAAAAAGCCGCCCAAAAATTTTTAAGCGGCTTATTAAACAAATCTCTAACAAAAAAATTATTCTGTTGGCGCAGCTTCTTCGGCTAAAACGGCTTTAATTTTATTTTCTATTTCTTCTGCTAAATCGGGGTTTTCTGCAAATAATGTTTTTACGGCATCGCGTCCCTGTCCTAATTTGGTATCATCGTAACTAAACCATGAGCCTGCTTTTTTAATGATGTTTTTTTCTACACCAATATCAATTATTTCTCCAACTTTACTTACACCCTCACCAAAAATAATGTCAAACTCGGCTGTACGGAAAGGCGGCGCTAATTTGTTTTTAATAACTTTAACGCGGGCGCGGTTTCCGGTTACGTTGTCGCCATCTTTTAACTGACTAATTCTTCTAATGTCTAAACGTACAGAGGCATAAAATTTAAGTGCATTACCACCGGTAGTTGTTTCAGGATTACCAAACATAATTCCGATTTTTTCGCGCAACTGGTTAATAAAGATGCAGCAGCAACCTGTTTTATTAATAGTGCCCGTTAATTTACGTAGTGCCTGGCTCATTAAACGCGCTTGCAAACCCATACGACTGTCTCCCATTTCGCCTTCTATTTCGGCTTTTGGCGTAAGTGCGGCAACCGAGTCTACAACAACTAAATCTACAGCGCCGCTACGAATTAAATTATCAGCTATTTCTAAGGCTTGTTCGCCATTATCTGGCTGAGATATTAAAAGGCTTCCGGTATCTACGCCTAATTTTTCGGCATATAATCTGTCAAAAGCATGCTCCGCATCAATAAAGGCAGCAATGCCTCCTGATTTTTGAACACTTGCAATGGCGTGAATGGCCAAGGTTGTTTTACCTGATGATTCAGGACCATAAATTTCTACAATACGGCCTTTTGGTAAGCCCCCAATTCCAAGCGCAATGTCTAAACCTAAAGAACCGGTTGATATGGCTTCTATAGCTTCAATTTTGCTGTCGCCCAATTTCATGATGGTACCTTTACCGTAGGTTTTTTCTAACTTATCTAAAGTTAATTGAAGCGCTTTTAATTTTTCGGCATTAACAGCTTTTTTATCTGTTGTTTCCATTACGTCTTCTGCATTTTTTTTTGCCATGATATATACTGTTTTATTGATTACGTGTTTATTAAAGTTTGTAGTTACTCGTTTTTACTTTTCTTTTTTGCACTGTTTCAAACTTACATCACAAAGGTATAGGCAATTTGTAGCATTATCTTGCTATGAATTGTAGTATTTAAAAAATTGTTTGAAATTCCTTTACTGTTGAGGCTTTCAGAGAAATTTGAACCGCTTTGTTTAAATTTTTTTATGGAGGTTTATGGTATGTAAAAATACTTTTTTCTAAAACTTAACCTAATTTATCCACCCGCTTTTTTGGCTTTGTATCCTTCTTTGGTAAGTAATAAAATTATTTTTTCGCGATGGTCGCCCTGAATTAAAATTTCGCCTTCTTTTACAGTTCCACCTACACCACATTTTTGTTTGAGTAACTTTCCGAGAGCTTCTACATCTTCATTTTTTCCAACAAAGCCTGTAACTCTGCTTAAAAGTTTTCCGCCACCAAGTCTGTCTAAATATACTTTTAAATGTTGTTGTTCGGGCTTTAACGTATCCGCTTCTGTAGTGTATTCCTCCTCAAACTTAAAATCAGGATTGGTAGAATACACAACATTAATTCTGTTTTTGTCTTTTTTGCTCATCGTTTGTTTTTAAATATAAAAATGCCACAGCCAAGCGTAACAAGTATCAATAAATTAAAATATAAAACCGGAAATTTATTTTCGTTAATTAGTTCGTTTTCTTTTAGTGCTGTGTTATCAAAAAATTGGACGTTTGTGTTTTCACTGGCTCTTGTTAAACTGTCTTGCAGCAAATAATGTTGTTTCAAATAATGGTATGCTTTTTCGTAATCTTTAATTAATTCGTAATAGGCTGCGTAAGTTTTATGCGCTTCTATATTTGCAGCCAGATAATTAAATTTTAAAATGATACTATCTGCTATTAGTAAATTTTCTAATGCTTGCGCTGCCTGGTTTTTTTTAATATAGGCCATGGCAATGTTTAAATAACTATCGGCCATTTCCATGTCGTTGTCCATTAAATATTTTAATTTAATAGAGTTTTGACTACTGGCAATTGCGGCATCAAACTCATTTTTTAATGTATATATAACGGCCAGATTGTTTAAGCAAGTAGCCTGTAAATGGTAGTCGTTTCTTTTTTTAGAGTTTTTTAAAACCAAATTAAAATACTGTTCTGCCGCAGTTAGGTTATTTAATTCGGTATTTAAAACACCCAGGTTTAATAGGCAATTGTCGGTTTGCAGCGGCTCATTCAACGCGCTGTGAATTTCTAAAGCATTTAAATAAGCGAGTTCGGCAAGTTTATAATTTTTTAAATCAACATAACAGTTTCCAAGGTTGGTTTGGCTGAGAGCAATACCTTTTTTGTCGTTGTTTTTTAGTCTTAGATTTAATGCCTGTTTATGATAAAGTAAAGCTGAATTTAAATCTCCTTTTTTATAATACAATATGCCTAATAAATTATTTGCCTTAGCCACATAATAATCAATCTTTGTTTTGTTGGCAATTTCTTCTGCCTGCTTAGCACACTGATAACTGTATTGTGCATTTAAATTTCTTGAAGAAAAACCCTGGTTGTAAAATAAATTTACTTTGTCGGTATCGTGAGCTAATTTTAGAGCTTCTGCACTTAACGAGTCAAAATCTTGACTGTAAATGTTTAATAAATTAAGTAAAAAATAAACCGAAATTATATGTTTCACAATAATTCAAATATATACATTTATAACTAAAATTTAAGTATGATTAAGTATTTGATGTACCAAAAAAATCCGGCGTCGCATTATGTTTACATAGATATGTTTATTGAGTCTGTTACCCAGGATTCCTTGCAATTGCAGCTTCCGGCATGGCGCCCCGGCAGGTATGAGTTAGGAAATTTTGCTAAAAACATTAAGCGTGTAGATGTTTACGGCGAGGGAAACCAAACATTGAGTTATGTAAAATTAACTAAAGATTTGTGGGAGGTTAATACCAAAGGGCACGCATCGGTAAAAGTAACCTATAGTTATTATGCGGCCGAATTAAATGCGGGTGCCTGTTTTGCCGATACATCTCAACTTTATATTAATCCAATACATTGTTGCATGTATGTGCCAGGCAGAATGGAGGAGGAACATAGAATAGAATTAACAGTGCCCGAGGGTTATCAAATTGTTTGTTCATTAAACAAACAAGCAAACACCTTAATAGCCAATAATTACCATGAGTTAGTTGACTCACCCTTTGTTGCTTCAGAAAATATTCAGAGCGATTTTTATGAGGTTGACGATATTAAATTTCATTTACATTTTATTGGAGAGTGCAGGCCCGATTTTAATCAGCTTAAAAAACATTTTTCGGCATTTACCAAAAAGCAACTTCAATTTTGGAATAAGTTTACAACCGATAGTTATCATTTTATTTTTCAGGTATTACCGTTTAAGTTTTATCACGGTGTAGAGCATGTAAAAAACACGGTAATTGCCATTGGGCCGGGTTATGCCATAAATTCAGGAACTACTTACGAAGATGTTTTAGGCGTTAGTAGTCACGAATTATTTCATTCATGGAACATTAAAACCATTCGTCCTGCAGAAATGTTACCGTATGATTATACAAAAGAAAATTATGCTAAAACAGGTTATGTTTACGAAGGTTTTACAACCTATTACGGCGATAAGTTATTATACAGTAGCGATGTGTTTTCTTTGGAACAATATTTTGAAACATTGCAAGAAAGGTTAACTAAACATTTTCATAATTATGGTCGCTATAATTTAAGCGTGGCCGACAGCAGCTGGGAAACTTGGCTGGATGGTTATGTGCCCGGCGCACCTTACCGAAAAACCAATATTTATGACGAGGGTAGTTTAATTGCTTTTATGCTTGACGTAAAAATTTTAAAAGCTACTGGTAATAAAAAATCTTTACGCGATGTGTGTGTGTTGCTATTTGAACACTATGGTAAAACTAATAGTGGTTATACCGAGCAAACAATAATTGATTTGGTTAATAAAATAAGCGGCGAAGATTTTACAGACTTTTTTAAAAAATTTGTTTATTCTCCACAAGATTTTGAAACCGAATTGGTGGATTGTTTTAATTATTTGGGACTAGAGTTTATAAAACAAGCAAATAAAAACGAATGTGAACACACGTATGGTTTTAAAGTAACAGATCAAGTTCAAAATACCAAAGTAACTCTGGTTGCGCCTTATTCTCCGGCATGGAAAGCGGGTCTATTTGCAGGCGATGAAATTATTGCAGTAAACGGTATAGCACTAAAAAATAATTTAAATAACTGGCTGACCTATTTTGCAACAGATACAGAAATTAAACTTACCGTAAATTCGGCCGAGCAATTAAAAACAATAGTATTGCAAAAAGATAAAAAAAATCAAACTTATTTTTTTAACCCGATGTTACAAGTAAACAAATCGGCTTTTCCTAAACACAAAGAAAACTTTGAGGCTTGGAAAGAACTGTAATTAATTGTAACTAATACCAGATTGATAATTAGCATTTCATTTTTTTTATTAGCATTTTTACTTTTATTATAAAAATATAACCATGGAAAACACGACAGATATTCAACAGCAAACAGATAATTTTGCACATCAAGAAAGACCTGAATTTTTAAAAATAATTAGCATTCTGTCTTTTGTAGCTTGCGGTTTAATGATTTTGGTTTACACAATTGGTTCTGCAACTTTGGGTATAAGCGCCGAGACTATTTCCGGTGTTTGGGATAAAGTTCTTGAAACCCAGCCGCAGCTGGAAAACGTAGACCCTGTGCAGTTTTTTCGCGAAGTGGGTAAATTATGCGTTTATAATTTAATCGCAAACATAGCTTCATTAGTGGGTGTTATTTTAATGTGGCGTTTAAATAAAATAGGGTTTTATATTTATGTAGTAGCCGAACTCATAACTAATTTTTTAAGTTTAAACCTTGGCCTTGCGCCATCAGAAACTCAAACCTATGGATCAATAATATTTTCGGTTTTAATTGATATGGTATTTATAATTATGTATGCGGTAAATTTAAAACACATGCATTCATCAAACTCAGTAAAGTCTTAATATAAAATTTATCTATATGGCTCAGTCAAAATATCCTAAGGGATTGTTCTTTTTAGTTTTTACCGAATTTTGGGAAAGGTTTGGTTATTATTTAATGATAGGTATATTTTTTCTTTACATGACCACCGATGCAAACGATGGTGGAATGAATTGGGAAAAGGATACAGCCTCTGATATTTACGGAACATTTATTGCCCTGGCTTATTTAACACCTTTTATGGGAGGTTTGTTGGCCGATTTAAAATTAGGTTACCGTTTTTCAATAACACTTGGCGGTATTTTAATGGGTATAGGTTATTGTATGCTGGCTATTCCCGAAAAATGGGCGTTTTATACTGCCCTGGCTATTATGGTGGTTGGAAACGGATTTTTTAAACCAAACATTTCAACACTTTTAGGAAATTTATTTAATGACCCTCGTTATAAAGAGAAAAAAGACACAGGCTACAATATTTTTTACATGGGTATTAACTTAGGTGCCTTTGTATGCAATTTTATTGCTGCCATTATGCGAAATAAAATAGGTTGGCACGGCGCGTTTTTAACAGCAGGATGTGGTATGTTTTTGGGTGTAATTACGTTTTGGTTTGGCATGAAACATTACAAGCATGTAGATGTTCGCAAAGAACCTAAACCTGAAGACAAACCTTTTTTAATGCAGTTTGTAAAAGTTTTAATTGCTGGACTTTTATTTGCTTTTGTTGGATGGATGATTCCGGATACTATTATGGGCAGCGATAGTACTGATGCATTTTTTATGTTTTGTATTCCGGTGGTATATTTTTATGCCACAATCTATAAAAATGCAAATGCGGAAGAGAAAAAACCGTTAGGAACCATGTTTACCATTTTTATAATAGTTATTTTGTTCTGGGCCATATTTAAACAAAACGGAACTGCATTAACTACTTACGCCGAATATTATACCGACAGAGAAAGTCCTGCGCAAATTACTGCTGTAACCGAAAAATTCGGTTTTTCAGAAAAGTTGGTTGCCGAGAATAAAGAAGTTAATCAGGTTGATGAACAATTCAGAAAAATAAAGGGAGCAGATGGCAAGCCGGTTAAATGTATAGATTACCCTAATTATTTTAAAAACATTGACGCATCAAAAATGCCGGCTCAAGGGCAATCGGTTAACCTTGTTAATACAGAAATTTTTCAATCGGTTAACCCATTCTTTGTGGTTATTTTAACCCCAATAATTATTGCGTTTTTCGCGTTTATGCGAAATCGAGGGAAGGAACCAACAACAGCATCAAAAATTGCTTACGGTTTGTTAATTAGCGCGCTTTCAACTTTGGTAATGGTGGCAGCGGTTTATTATACAAATAATGGTATAAACAAAGCAAGTGCCTGGTGGTTAATTTCAAGCTACGGAGTTATTACTATTGGCGAATTGTGTTTAAGCCCTATGGGCTTATCAATGGTTTCTAAGTTAGCACCGCTCAGATTAACGGCTTTAATGATGGGAGGTTGGCAATTGGCAACTTCTATTGGAAATAAATTGAGTGGTGTACTTGCAAAAAATTGGGATAAGTTTGATAATAAGGCGAATTATTTTTGGTTAAACTTTGCGTTGTTAATGTTTGCATTTTTAATTATGATGCTTTTATTAAAACGATTAAATAAAGTATTTCACGAGGGAAAAGAAAATTAATACGCGTGTATTAATTTGAATTTTTTTTCATTAGAAATTTTATTGCACTTTAAAATTTTGTTAAGTCCATTCCCATGCAGTTCTGTAAATGCCATTTTTTTCGCAATACTCTAAAAAAGAATTGTAAAATTTGCTTGCACCAATTGTAGAACTATCTCCAATAACTACTAGTTTTTTCCGGGCGCGGGTAATGGCCACGTTCATTCTTCTTAAATCATTTAAAAAACCAATTTCCTGTTTTTCATTGCTTCTTACTAAACTAATATAAATGACATCACGTTCTTCTCCCTGAAAACCATCAATGGTTTTTATACTTAACGAACTAATTTTTGATGTGTTAAGTTCAAATTCGCTGATGTTGTCTTTTAACCAATCGCGTTGTTCTTTATATGGTGATATTATTCCTACGCTAATTTCAGGCAAATTATCGTGTAAATTATATTCGGTTAATAGTTGCTCAAGGTGTTTAAACAATAAATCACCTTCTTTAGGATTAAAAAAACTTAAGGTTTCCGGATTTTGAATTTCGTCAAAATTACAGCCTGCGGTATCAATAAATTCTAATGATTTACTTAGGAAAGAATTTTCGTCATTAATAAGTGCGTGAGCCGATACAGTTTCGTCTGCAATTAATTCGTTGTTATAAAAATAATTATTGCTAAAACCCATAATGGCGCTGTTCATTCGGTATTGCCGTGTTAACAGAGAAACCGAATGTTTAATTTTTATGCATTTATCTAAAATGGTTTCGTCTAAACCACCCTTTTTTGCTTCAATACTTTTAACAACTGGCGGCAATTGAAAATGATCTCCGCTTAAAATTAACCGCTTACATTTTAATAAGGGAATCCAAACCATTGGCTCTAAGGCTTGCGAGGCTTCGTCAAAAAACAAGGTGTTAAAACGTTTTTTTGCTAATCCCCGGTGGTTACTTGTTACGGGTGTGCAACAAATTACCTGCGCATTTTTAAAAAGTTCGTCAACTATAAAATCTTCCAATAGGCGAGCTTCTTTTATGCAGTTTTTGGCCTCACTGTAAAAAGCAGCTCTTTGTTGCGCGTCTTCTTTTCCGAAAACACGTTTGTATTTTCCTGCCATTTTAAAATATTCTTCTGCATTTTTCCTTAAGTTTTTAATGTCTTTAAAATAAGGCGACGAAGAAATTTTCCCGTCAACACTACTCTTTTGCAAATCGTCAGAAATTCTTGCAGGATGACCTAATCGCAACACATCAATTCCCAATTCAATTAATTTTTCGGTAATCAAGTCAACCGCTGAATTGGTTGGCGCACAAACTAAAATTTGATTTTCGGTTTGTAAGGTTAAACGAATGGCATGAACTATACTTGTGGTTTTACCTGTGCCGGGCGGGCCATGAATAACACCAATATCATTAACGCTTAATACATGCCTTATGGCCTTGTTTTGTGATAAATTTAGTTGGGGTATTAAAATACTGTTATCACTTGATGTAAAAGAAAGGGGTAAATTTCCTTCAATCATTTCGCGAAGATCTGCAACCCTGTTGTTTGTAGCATGAATTACTTTATCTAATGCCGTTTGCATTTCAGCATAACTGTTGTCGTCAAACTGAATATTAATGCCCAATTTTCCTTCATAACACCAATCGGGTAATTCGTCAGAATGTATAATTAGTTTAAGAGAGTTTTTTGAGACTGATTTTATAGTACCTGTAATTTCAAGTATCTCATCTTGACGATTACTGAAAAGACTGACGTTTTTGCCTGAACTAAACTGATGAGGTTTATCTAATTGTGTGGTACGTTCAATTTCTAAGTGTAACAAATCGCCTGAACCTAGTTCTTCGTTATTAATTTTTATAGGGTACCAGGTTACACCATTTTTTTTTCGTTGTTCAAGATTAACGCGCAAAAATTGTTCGTTGTATAAACGAAAATCTTCATCGCGCTCTGTTTTAAGTAATTGCTTTAAGTTTATTAAGCGGTCAACGGCTGAGCTTGCTGCCATTTAATTTGGTATTTTGTTTTTAAGTTCAGCACGTAATTGCGCACTTGTTTTTTTTGAGCCGTCATGACTCCATCCCGGAGGACCAAAAACATAATTTAATTTTTGACGTGGCGAGCAATTCTTTTTTAAATCGTGAAAAATACTTTTCCATTCATGAAACACCATAGTTAGTGGGTTATAACTATTGATGTTTGTGGTTAATCCAAATTTTACAGGATCGCTATCATCTTCTTTTTGAAAAGTGCCAAATAATTTATCCCAAATAATTAAAAGCATGCCCATGTTTTTATCGAGATATCTTACATTGCTTGCATGGTGAACCCTATGGTGAGAGGGCGTTACAATAATGTGTTCTAAAAAACCTAGTTTATTAATTGTTTGTGTGTGTACTAAAATTCCAAAAATTTGAGTGGCGCTGTAGGCAAACATAATGTCAATACCGCTAAAACCTAAAATGGATAGAGGAATAAAATAGATAAAACGGTATAAGGGCTGAAACACTGACGATCTGAAACCAACCGTAAAATTAAATTCCTCACTGTTGTGATGTGTTACATGCACAGCCCAAAAAAAACGGCAATAATGGTCTACTCTGTGTAGCCAATAATACATAAAATCTTCACTTAAAATTAAAATACTCCAATACAATACAGCATTAAATGACAGGTTCGTAACATGAAATCTGAAAAAAAAGTTTAACACTAATAAACAAATTCCGCGCACCAAAATATCTAAACCCATGTTTAATGAGGTTAAATAGATATTTGAAAATAAACCTTTGCTACTGTAAAGATTTTTATTTTTGAAATACGAGTAAAAGAACTCAAAACCAATTACAATGGCGTAAATTGGCACAGAAATTAAAACTAAAAGCGACTCTCTGAACTCGTTCATTGATGCAAATTTAATGAGAATCTTTTAATTATTTTAAACTTAAAATTATTCAGAGATTTTATATTCTTCTTTTTTTGGCGTTAATAGTTTTAATTAAATTGCCTTGCAATAAAATCATTAAATGACCTTAATATTAAATTAGCGTATTACCTTTATCAAGATGCTTTTTAATCAAAAAGAATTTGAACAAAAAATAGATGAGTCAGAATTGAAAAAGGGCTTAGGTTTTTTTGCTAATCACAAGCTTGAATTATTGAGTAATTTAAATAGCACTGATTTTTATTTTTTATTAAAAGATAAAAAACTGGTAGAAATTCATGTTAAGAAAAAGGGAGATAATATACTCAACTATAACTGTTCATGCAAAACGGAATCGTATTGCAGGCACTTAGCTGCTACACTGTTTTATTTTCAGGAAGAGTTGTTGCTTTTTTCAAAACGAGAAAAAAAAGCAAAGCCGGTTAACAACAAGTTAAACGTAAAAGCGGATTTTTATGGAGATAAAAAATTATTTGAACATGACTTATTTTCAAAGCAGGAATCGGTTACCGAAAAAGATGCCTTTAATTATTACACCCAATTAATAAAATCTATAATTAAGCCTTATTTAAATCAGATTAATTTACAGGAGTCACAGGCAGCAGATATTTATCATAAAATCTTAGTTGTATTTCCAAAAACGAAACGAAACAAAATTTACAATGTAGATTTTTACATTTATTTGACCATACTAATAGAGGTTTCACAAGTATTGAATATTGTTGAAAATAACGCTACTCATCCAATTATTAATTTGATAAAAACCTGCAAAAAAAAGTTGGAGCAATTTATATACAAAGGTTTAGGTAATTTAGAAATTAAAGCCTGGTTACAAGCCTCGATACAATCAGTAAAAAACGTTGTATATTTTAACACAGAAATTTATCCCTTTTTTATATCCTACGCCACTGTAGTAATTAACAATACAAATGATTTATCTCAGTTGCAATTGCATATCAAGAAGAGAAAAGAGAGTAACCGGTTTGCTGATATAAAAAGAAAAGTTGTTGCTGAAATTCAGTTGAGTGTTTTAGAAAATGAATTGACCGGAAAAAATTTTGATCAAAGAAATTACGATTTTTCAGCTGAATTGCCTGTAGCTTTGGCAGAAATACAATTTTGCAGAAAAAAACATGTAGCAGGGTTTAAATTGCTGCAAGACCATGCGAATAAATTAAAACGTAACAACATTAATATATATCTTAATCTTATTGAATTTATAATTGAGAAGGCTCATGACCTAAATTTTAAAAAAATTGAAGAAAACTATTTACGCGAGTATTTTATTTTTGGATACCATGTAAGTTTGCCAATGCTTAATCGTTATTTTGAGCTAAATATTAATTCAAATAAAAATGAGGCAACAACAGATTTAATTGATAAAATAAAAAGTGACTCGCCACATTATACATTTGATAAACTAGCGGTAATTTTATTACATCAAAACCGTTTAGACGACTTAATAACTGAAATAAAAAAGGAAAAAAATAAATTTTCTATACTTAATCAAATTGCAATAAAAAAGTTACCCTATTTAAATTCAAGTTTTGCTGACTTATATGTGAAGCAATTAATAAATGCAATTGAAGCCGCTAAGTATCCTTATTTTCAAAAACAGGTATTTAATTTGGCTAACAGCTATATTTCACAATTGCACCCCGATTTTAAAAAAGAAATTGTAAGCATTATTAAAGAAAAACTGATTTATGATAAGTATGTATTACAATATGTGCTTGAAATTTACCCGTAACTATGCATCAGACTGTTAATCTTCAAGCAAAAAAATGGCTTCATTAAATTCATTAATAGATTTATTATCCTTTGCAATTTGAGCAATTAAAAGTCCTTTTTTGTAATAATCTATAGCTTCGGTATTTTTAAGTTGTGCCTCAAAAATTTTACCAAGTTGATAATAAGCCGGCGAATAATTTGAATTTAGACTCAGAACTTTTTCAAATTGTAAAATGGCTTGTTCAATTTTTTGCTCACTAAAACACTCTATTCCTAATGCGTAATTTGAAAAAATGTCGTTAGGCTCCTTTATTAAAAATTCTTTTAGTAGAGCAATTCTATCAATACGTTCCATTATTTGTTAAGCCGAGGCAAACTGTTTAAGGAAACGAACATCATTTTCAAAAAATAACCTTAAATCTTTTATTTGATATTTAAGCATGGTTATTCTTTCAATACCCATTCCAAATGCAAAGCCTTTGTATTTGCTTGGGTCTATTCCGCAATTAGTTAACACCTGAGGGTCTACCATGCCACAACCTAAAATTTCAACCCAACCGCTGTGTTTACAAACATTACAACCATTTCCTTTACAAATGGTGCAGCTAATATCCATTTCGGCACTTGGTTCAGTAAACGGAAAATAACTTGGCCTTAATCTGATTTTAGTTTCGGCACCAAACATTTCTTTTGAAAAATATAAAAGGGTTTGTTTTAAATCGGCAAACGAAACTTTTTCGTCAATGTATAAACCTTCTACCTGATGAAACTGACAATGCGCGCGTGCGCTAATGGCTTCATTTCTGTAAACTCTTCCCGGAGATATTGTTCTTATTGGCGGTTGTTGATGTTCCATAATATGAACTTGAACGCTTGATGTTTGCGTTCTTAAAACCATTTCAGGATTTATATTCACATAAAATGTATCCTGCATGTCTCGTGCCGGATGATTTTCGGGAGTATTTAGCGCTGAAAAATTATGCCAGTCGTCTTCAATTTCTTTACCATCGCTTACTGTAAAACCAATTCGTGAAAAAATATCAATAATTTGATTTTTAACTATGGACAATGGATGACGGCTGCCGTTTTGAAGTGTAGGAAAAGCAGGAAGCGTCAGATCAATAGACTGTTTTTGATGGCTCTCTGATTCTAATTCAAGCAATTCTTTAAGTGCATTTATTTTTTCCTGCGCTTTTGTTTTTAATAAATTAAGTTTTTGACCAACTTCTTTTTTTTGTTCGGTAGGTACATTTTTAAAATCATCAAATAAAGCTGTGACATCTCCTTTTTTGCTTAGCCACTTTATGCGATATTCCTCTAATTGTTCTTTTGTTTGTGCACCAAAAGAATCAATTTCTTCCATCAACTTATTTATTTTTTCGAGCATATTAAATTATTACTTGATAATGTATACAAAAATAAACAAATTTAAAGATTAATAATGGCAAGGCTTTTAATACTGATAGTTTTTTATATAGGTTCTATTCAAAAAATTATGGCTCAACACAAGTCATATTTATTAAATGATGGAGACACTATAAATATTATTGATAAAAATAGTTTTCGTCAGGGAATTTGGAGAACGTTTTGGCCCGATGGGAATTTAAAAAGTGAAGTTGTTTATAGAGAAAATAAAAAAAATGGTTTAGAAATGAACTGGTATAACAGATCTAATTGTGTTAAGAAAGAGAGTTATTATTATAATGGACAGTTAGATGGTACCGTTACTTTTTATAATAAAAATTGTAAAAAGGAATTTGTAGAAAATTATAAAAACGGTATTAAAGAAGGTTTAGAAATTTCATACTACCCAAACGGAAATATTAAAGCTGAAGGGTATTATAAAAAAGGAAATTTAGACGGCGTTTATAAAGTGTATACAAAAAACGGAAAATTTGATTTTGAAAGCAGAACAACCAATGGACCGGTAGATTTTGATCCGGTTATTGAAGACACTGCAAATAATAGTGTGTATAGGGTTTTAACCAGAAATCAAAAATGGGGCCATAAAATAATTGTGTGCGATTTAACATCGAGCATGTATCCTTATGCCAAACAAATTAATACATGGTTAAAATTGTATTTAACTAAAGATACTTCGCAACCAATGTTTGTATTTTTTAATGACGGAAATAATAAAATGGATACTGAGAAAAAAATTGGTGCTACAGGAGGAATATATTTCTGCAAGGCAAAAACTTGCGATGATTTGGTTAATACAATGAAAATGACAATTAAAAACGGAGAAGGGGGCGATTCTCCCGAAAACGTAATTGAGGCATTGTTAACTGGTATAAAAAAAATAAATAAACCCGATAATATTATTTTAATTGCTGATAATTGGGCAAAAGTTCGGGATATAAATTTATTACCACGAATTAAAGTGCCTGTAAGGGTAATTTTATGCGGTGTATTTGAAGGAATGGAAATAAACCCTGATTACTTAAATATAGCATACAAAACCAAAGGATCTATTCATACTATTGAGGAAGATATTACGGAGCTTATTTATCAGACTTCACAAAAAACTTTCAACATTAATGGGTTTAATTACATCATAAAAAATGGAACTATCAGAGCTAATTAAAAACCGTTAATCTAAAACCAATTGTTTTTATATATTTTAACCAAAAATTAAGGTATATTTATTATAAATTAATAAACTAAAAACCAAACTAATGAAATCTAAAATTTACTTCGGGCTACTAATTTGTTTTTTATTTTGTATAAAAACTAATTTAAGTAATGCCCAATGTTTTGCTAATTTTAATTATACCGTTAACGCGAATGGCGCTGTAAATTTTGTAGCAACATGTTCGCCGGTTAACTCTATTACCACACAGTATTATTGGAATTTTGGCAATAATCAAACATTTACAGCAACTGGTTCGCCAATAGCTTCAACAACTTACTCTGCAAATGGTACGTATACAGTTAATTTATTTTTTTTAACGGCTCCTTCATGTTCTAATGCCGTTTCTATTTTAATAAACATTAATAATGTTAACACGCCAACATGCAATATAAACGCAAATTTTGTTTCTTCGCAATTGGGTAACGGAGCGGTAAGTTTTAGCAGTACGTCTACCGGCACAAACGCTGGAACTATATATTCCTGGAATTTTGGTGATTCTTCGCCTAATGGTTCAGGTTCTGCAGTGACTCATTCTTATTCTGCTAATGGAACATACAATGTTTTATTATTTGCCTACAATAATTCGCCACTTGGATGCAATGATTCATTAATGGTTCCAATTACGATTAACTCTCTGCCATGTAGTTTAAATGCCGGGTTTAATTTTACACAGGGTAATAACGGTCAGGTAAATTTTGTTTCAACATCAACAGGTACCACAGCGGGAACAATATATCATTGGAAATTTGGAGATGCTACTACAGGAAACGGAAATCCAACCGCTCATACATATTCAGTTAACGCTGCTTATATAGCAACATTAACCGTAATTAATAATTCGGTTACATGTTTCTCTTCCATAGTAAATACAATTGTGGTAAATTCAGTTTCTGTTGCTCCTTGCGGCTTATTGGCTAATTTTAATTACACTATTGGTGCAGGTGGAATTGTTAATTTTTCAAGCACATCTATAGGTACAAATCCGCTTTCAACTTATTTATGGAATTTTGGTGATGGTTTCACCAGTTCGGCTCAGTCGCCATCACATAACTATTCAAGCTCGGGATTATATAATGTATTATTAATGGTAAATAACCAAACCAACCCTATTTGCATGGATACAATTTATCAAACTATAAATATTACCGGTGTTGGTTGTGTAGCTAATTCAGGATTTAGTTTGGTGCCAACAACTACTGCTCAGGTTTGGAATGCAATTCCTATGTTTCCTTGGAATGTGGTTGCAGCAACCTGGAATTGGGGAGATAATAGTTCAAGTAATATGCTTTATACATCTCATTCTTATTCAGCTTCAGGAACTTATTCTATTTGCTTAACTGTAACAGTTTCATGCGCTAATTCACCTACTAGTCCACAGGCTACATCATCAACGTGTTCGTCTTATTTTATTTTTAAAACAACTGACAATTCAAATATGCAAATGGTGCAGGTTAATGTTGTGCCTCCGCAACCTATACTAACAGATGTTATGCAAACATCTATTAATTCTGAAAATGTACTTATTTATCCCAATCCGTCAAACGGAGAATTTGAAATTAGTTTTAAGGATATAGATTATGACAAATTAAAAATAGGTATATATAATGTAATAGGCGCTGAGGTATATAAAAACAGCGAATCTTATCATCAAAATATTAAAATAAAATCAAGTAATCTGGTTAATGGAGTTTACTTTATAAAAATGAATTTTGATAACAAAGAAATTATTAAAAAAGTAATTGTAAATAAGTAACTACAAATAGTTGAATCTTTTCAAATAAAAAAAGAGTTACGTAAGTAACTCTTTTTTTATTTGAAATGTAGTAGTTCATTTGTTTTTAAAATTAAATCCAAAAATAAAATTTTTGGATTAGCATTACGTTCAATATAGTAGTAATTGTCGTTAAATTCTGTTATTAGCTTTTCGTAATTTTTTTGATTAATGAAAGGCGCAAATTTTTCGAGAAATTGTTTTTCGGCACCGCTCAGTCTTACTAAATTTTTTTCACCGAAATTATGCATTAAGCAATCACGAAAAACTTCGAGAGCGTATTGCAGAAATTGTTTTTGTTTTTCTCTGCCGGATGCTGCATTATCATCTACCCATGTTAAAGCTTTGCCCGGATCAAATTTTAACGCAACACGCATAAAAGTTTGAAAGTTCTCAAGAAATGAAACACTTTCTTCGTTGTTTACTAATAATGAAAGCGCTTCACCATAATTTCCATTGGCCAAAATAGCAGTTTGTTTAGCAAGTTCAGCATTAATTTTATAGTTATAAATTAAAGCTTCGGTAATTTCTTGCTCGCTACAACTGTAAAACGGAATTTGTTGTACACGTGAAATAATGGTGGCAATTAGTTTTTCTGTTTGATTTGAAACTAAAATAAAAATTGTTTTTTCGGGAGGTTCTTCTAAAATTTTTAAGAGTTTATTTGCTGTGTCAAGATTCATTTTCTCGGGCTGCCAAATAACCATTATTTTATATGAACCTTCGTAACTGGTGTAACTTAATTTTTTTAAAATATCAATTGCTTCATCAACCGCAATAACTGGTTGTTTATTTTCTGCATTAATCTCATTAAACCAATCATCTAAACTTAAATAGGGTTTGTTTAAATAGACTTCTCTAAATTCTTTAATTAAATCGTTACTGCTTTTAACATCTTTACTTTTAGCAATTGGAAAAACAATATGTAAATCGGGATGTATTAATTTTGAAACCTTTACACAAGACGGACAGTTACCGCAGGCTCCGTTATCAGTTTTAGCTTTACAAAACAAATGCTGAGCAAATGCAAAAGCGGTGGGCAAATTGCCACAACCTGCTTTTCCCGAAAATAAAAGAGCGTGAGGCACACGCTCTTCTCTAACCATTTTAATTAATCGTTGCTTAGGTTCTTGTTGTCCAATTATTTGGCTGTAAAGCATAAGTTAAAGTTAATAGATTAATTATTTGTTGTTAAATTCATTCATGCATCGTTGTAATCCAACAAATGAAAAAGCTTTAACGGCCTCTACAGCAATATCAATACGATCTTTAAGTGTTTTTATTTCTTCCTGAGACCATTTTCCGAGCACATAATTTACCTGCGCCCCTTTATTAAATTCATTGCTTATCCCAAATCGTAAACGCGGATAATTGTTGGTGTTAATAGACTCTTGAATGCTTTTTAATCCATTGTGCCCGCCATCACTTCCCTTTGGCCCGATACGAATTTTCCCAAAAGGTAATGCCAGTTCATCAACAAGAACAAGCATGTTTTCTGTTTCAATTTTTTCTGCTTGTAGCCAATAATTTAC
>CANFQR010000005.1 GCA_947449125.1 Bacteroidota bacterium
AGGCCGGGTGATGAATTTACTTCCATTACAAGTGGTCCTCGGCTCGATTGCAATAAATCAACTCCGGCAATTCCTAAACCTAACTTTTTTACAGACTTAATTGCTGTCGCTCTCTCTTCTGCAGTTAACTGTATTACTTTAGCCGAACCCCCTCTGTGTAAATTGCTTCTGAACTCGCCTTCTTTTGCTTGGCGTTTCATAGCGCCCACCACCTGGCCATCCACAACAAACACTCTTATATCTGCGCCACCTGCCTCTTTAATAAATTCCTGAACAAGCATATTTGCTTTTAATTTCATAAAGGCTTCCAAAACGCTCTTTGCAGCCTTTTGATTTTCCGCCAATATAACTCCTATACCTTGAGTTCCTTCAAGTAACTTTACTACACAAGGTGCACCTCCAACGCTTTCAATTACATTATCGATATCTTTTTCTTTTGGCGACGAAGCAAAAGCTGTTTTGGGAATTCCAATTCCTGCTCTAGCCAGTATTTGTAAACTTCTTAATTTATCACGTGAACGCACCAAAGCCTGAGATTCAACCGCTGTAAATATTTTCATCATTTCAAACTGACGCACCACAGCCGATCCATAGAAAGTTGCAGATGCCCCAATTCTTGGTATTACGGCATTTATATCATTCACTTCCTTACCATTAAAATAAATATGCGGCCGGCCCTGCTCAATTACTAAAACGCATTTCATGTGATCGAGTAAAACTACTTCATGACCGCGTTGCTCGGCAGCTTCTATTAAGCGTTTTGTAGAATACAAATTTCTATTTCGAGAAAGAATAGCAATTTTCATATTAGTTATTTAATTAATTATTTTTTTATCTCTTCTTTAATTTTTTTGCCTCCTACGTGAACTTGATTAGGGTCAATTAAAAATTTTCCTTTAATTAGTTTCCGTCCAATCAAAACGGGGTACCTCATGTTGTCTCGATTTGAAAGGGATAAATTTGATTTAATTTTTTTTTTACCTATAACTACAATTGATCTGATAATATATCGTTCTTCCATTTCACCAAAAGAATTTTTGATTTTCTTTTTGGTAAACTCATTAAAATAAAACGTTTTAGTGTCGTTACTGCCAGGTTGCGCTATAGTAAATTTTAGAACCGATTTGTCGTTTTCTGTAATTACCGAAATATCTTCGCAATGCAAAGAAGACGTATAAGCTCCTGTATCAATTTTTGCTTCAATATTAAAAATACCTAATAATGGAAAACTAACATGTTCGCGCCTGCCAATTAGCCTTAAATTATATTTTTTAACCTGCATAATTCGAATAGAAGCGTTTTACATTTACATCGTCCATTAAGGGCTCGTTTTTTAAATAGAAATTTACGAAATTTTCGGAGAAATAAGGTGCCAACATAACTCCTTTAGTGCCTAAACCGTTAAAAACAAATAAATTTTTATATTCTGGATGAGCTCCTATGATTGGTCGTCTATCTATTGAAGAGGGCCTTACCCCTGCCAAATGGCTGATTATACTGTAATCACAGTTAATCAAACTATTTAATTTTGATTTCAATTCTTGTAAACCATGGTCTGTACATTCATCAGATAAATGATCCCAATTATAGGTTGCGCCTAATTTAAAAACGCCGTTTTTTAAATCAATCAGAAAACCATTTTTATTTACAATTTTGTTTTTAAATTTTAAGTTAGGTGCAGAAATAATAAGTGTTTCGCCTTTTGCGGGTTTTAAAGGGATCCAATTAAAATATGGATTGTTTTTTACCAGATAGCCTTCACAAAAAATTATATTTTTTGCAATTACATTATTATACGTTACACTAGTATCATTAAAAATTAATTTCTTGTGATCAAAAAATTCATCTAAAATATTTTGCTGAAAAAACAGTGAAGACGATTTACAAAACTCAGATAAATCTAAATTTCCTGATTGTTTAACCACGCCATATTGATTTGAAATTTTACAATTACTTAATTCGGGCAAATCGAGATTATAAATTCTATCATCTAAAAAATCAATTAATTCAGATTCAGCTTTTTTTACCCATAATTTTTTTTCTTGATCTTCGGTAAATGGCTTTATAATTACTCGTTGGGTTAAGAATTTTGAATTAACACGAAGTTCGCATTCTGTATAAAATTTATTTAAACAAGAAATTAAATCTTGAGCCAACCAACTTTTTGTTAGGCGCTTAAAAACTACCGGATTCCAAATTCCTGCTGCTGTATTAGAGCAGTTACTTAACTTATCGTTGCCTATTAAATTAAATGAAATATTATTTCTATGAAAATTATGAGCTAGCACATTCGCTGCTAAACCTCTACCAACAATTATAAAATCAATCATTTTTTATTTTCTGATCTTACATGTGGATTAAAATTTTTCTTAAGGCCTCTATAAGCACCTGAAAAAAAGACAAATAATTTTATTCCTATTACGCCTTGCTTATAGTTTATTTCAGAAAAAAGTTCTGCGCCAAAACCGATGTCATAGACTAATTTTGTTGCAAGCTGAGCAGATAAATATGCGCCAATACCTTGATAAAATTCTGGTCTGTAAAGTCCGGAGGTGTCTTGCACACCATAAACGCCGGTGAAAAGAGTTGGGCCACCAAAAAAAGCTAAATTATATTTTCCGGTTTCTTTTCTATAACCATATCCCAGCCGTAATTGTGTTTGATTATTTTCAAATAATTTGTTTCCGCTTATCGCAATTCCGGCCTGAAAATATTCACGTTTAATGTTAAAATGATAGTCTATTCCTATTCCCTGTTGTGAAACTTTTCTTAAGCTTGAATTAAAAAAAGATGGTCCAATGTTTAAATAATGATTGTATTTTTTATAACGTTTACCATCAAACAATATTTCTTCTTTCCTATCATAATGTAGCTTCCCAGTAGCTATGTTTTTTTCTTGCGCAAACAAATAACTACTTAAAAAAACAACTATGAGACTAAATTTTTTGATAGTATAAAGATAGTTTAAAATTAAATTAAGCTTGCTAAATTAAAAAAGGATTGTTGCGTTTTTCGTAGCCAATTGTGGTGCTGGGTCCGTGACCACTATATACTTTAACATCGTCGTCTAAAACAAACAATTTTTCACGTATCGATTTTAAAAGAGTTTCATAATTACCTCCTGGCAAATCTGTTCTGCCTATACTGTTTTGAAATAAAACGTCGCCACTAAGCAATAATTTATTTTCTTTATTGTAGAATGAAACACTGCCGGGAGAATGTCCGGGAGTATATAAAGTTTCAAAAAGATAATTACCCAATAAAAATTTTTGATTAGCTTCTATAAAATTTTCGGGTTTTGGCGATTCATCGCATGGCACACCATACATAGTTGCTGTTTCTTTCATACGGTCAATAAAAAATAAATCTTCTTTATGAACTTCGGGAAGTAAACCATACGTGTCAAAAACAAATTTATTTCCAAGTACGTGATCAATATGAGCATGCGTTAAAAGCAATCTAGTAGGCTTAATTTGTTTTTCTTCGATAAATTGTTTTAAAACATTATTCTCTGATGAATTAGAATTGCCCGGATCTATAATAAATGCATTGCCTTCATCATTAAAAATTAAATAAGTGTTTTGCTGAAATGGATTAAAACAAAAAGATTTTAAGTATAACATAATGACTATTAAATTATTTTTTTTATGAGTTTTATTTCAGAATCAATAAAACTAATCAGATTTAAACCTGTGTTTTTATTAATTAATAATTGCCCGAATGAATCGTGTAAATTCAAAGCCAATGCCCCATTAAACGTAAGCATTTGCAACATGTTTTCTAAACTGAATGTATGTGTATGTTTTAAAATAAGATTTGCTTCCGATAAAAGATCTAACTTATAATTACTGGCCAAACTATCTGTTCCAAGACACAAATTATTAGTATAGGATTTAAAAATAGAGTAATCCGGTAATTTATTTTCGATAAATAAATTTGCGTTTGGACACAAACAAAAGAAACAGTTTTTAGCGGCAGCCTCATGAATATCTGCTTGCTCAGAAAAAGTATTATGAACCAATATAGCTTTCTGGTTATTAATGTATGGTAAATACGCAGATAAACTGGAACAATTAGGCGCCTTAAAAAAAGAAATATCTACTTTTATAAATTCATATAATTTTTTAAAATCATTTTGAATACCGTAAAAAAACTTTTTTTCTTCTTCAGTTTCCTGATTGTGAATTGATAGTGGTAAATTATTTTCTCTGTTATAGTTTGCAATTAATTGAATTAAATCTAACGAGGTACTATATGGTGCATGAGGAACAATACTCCCATTTAGTTTAAACTCTCTTAACTGATTTGATAATAATAATGCATTGTCAAATATTTTTGATTTATTATTAGGATTCAACCCAATTACTTCTATAAATGTGTGATATTTTATTTTAGAATTTTGCTTTATTTTAAAACTATCCTCATTATTGCTAATATCACCAACAACTACAATACCATTTTGCCACATTTCTAAATCAGCATTAAAGGCGCTTTCAATAATTTGCTCCTTTTTATATTCTTGTTGGCGTTGCTTAATAATATTTATTATAAAATTAACTAATCCAGTTTTAACAGGTATTTTATTTGCTAAATAACTTAATTCTAAATGACAATGAGCGTTTACAAATCCTGGCGTGATTATTCCTTCAAAAAACTCTACAGTTTGATTAGAAACTTTCGACTCAGGTAAAATTTCAATTAAATTGTTTTGTTCGTTTAAAACCAAAACAGAGTTATCTGGCAAAAAAAAATTTCCGTTAAATATCTTATTTGCTTTTAAAAAACGCACAAAGTAAAGTTAGTTATTTAAAAGTTTGTATGGTATCTTTACAATCCCTATTTAATGGCAAAAAAAGATATACGCGCATATAATGTAGAGCAACTTACCGAATTGTTCAAAGATATTAATGAACCTGGGTTTAGAGCAAAACAAGTATACGATTGGCTTTGGGCAAAACGTGCAGTTAATTTCGATGAAATGTCAAATATTTCAAAAAAACTAAGAGATTATTTAAATGATAATTTCGCTATTAATGCCGTTCAAATCAGCGAGCTTCAGATAAGTTCTGACAAAACTATAAAATGCGCCATGAAACTGCACGATAATTACGTGGTTGAAAGCGTTTTAATACCTCACCAGACAAGATATACAGCCTGCATCTCGTCTCAGGTTGGATGCAGTTTAACGTGTAAATTTTGCGCTACAGGTAAACTAAAGCGTATGCGGAATTTAAACGCTGATGAAATATATGATCAGGTGGTTTTGGTAAAAAATACTGCATTAGAAAAATATGGTTCGCAATTAACCAATATTGTCTACATGGGCATGGGAGAACCTTTACTGAATTATTCGGAAGTATTGCGTTCAGTAGAAAAAATTACTAGTCCAGAGGGTTTAGGAATGGCAGCAAAACGCATTACTGTTTCAACTGCCGGAGTCGCAAAAATGATAACAAAACTGGGAGATGACAAGGTAAAATTTAATTTAGCGTTATCCCTACATGCAGCAACTGATGAAAAAAGGAATTTTATAATGCCAATTAACGAGACAAATTCATTAGACAACTTGATAACTTCATTAAACTATTTTACCGATAAAACTGGCTCACGGCCAACATTTGAATACATTGCCTTTAAAGATTTTAACGATTCTATTGATGACGCAAAAGACCTATTAAAAATTTGTAAAAAAGTTAAAAGTAAAATTAATATTATTGAATACAATCCAATTGATGATGGTGAGTTTAAACAAACTTCAAAAGAACGATTAAAAGCATTTACCGATTTTCTTGAAAAAAATGGCGTTGTTTGTAACGTTCGTCATAGCAGGGGAAAAGATATAGATGCGGCCTGCGGGCAACTCGCCAACAAAAATAAATTGGCGGCAGAACTGTTAAAATAAAATTATATATTTAAGATCGAAGTGTCTAAAGCAATTAATGAAATAAAACAACCTGTAGCAGAACACATGTTAGCTTTTGAAGAAAAGTTTCATGCTGCCATGAAAAGCTCTGTTCCATTACTTGACAAGATTACCAATTACATTGTTAAACGAAAAGGGAAGCAAATAAGGCCTTTGTTCGTTTTTTTAAGCGCTCAAAACACTGGTGCTATTAACGAAAGCACCTATCGGGCAGCGGCATTAATTGAGTTATTGCACACTGCCACGCTTGTTCACGACGATGTTGTAGATGACAGTAACGAGCGTAGAGGTTTTTTTAGCATAAACGCATTATTTAAAAACAAAATTGCTGTTTTAATCGGAGATTTTTTACTATCAAAAGGTTTATTGCTTTCTTTAGATAATAACGATTTCCATTTGTTAAAAATTGTAAGTAATGCCGTTCGCGAAATGAGCGAAGGAGAATTATTACAAATAGAAAAAGCCAGACGGTTAGATATTTCAGAAGAAATTTATTTTGAAATAATTACAAAAAAAACGGCAACGTTAATTGCTGCCTGCTGTGCTGTTGGAACCGCCTCAGTAAACAATAATGAGGCTACAATTTCGTTATTTAAAGAGTTTGGAACCCTTACCGGTATTGCATTTCAAATAAAAGATGATTTGTTTGACTTTGGTAATAACGATGATATTGGTAAACCAACAGGTATAGATATTAAAGAAAAAAAAATGACGCTTCCGCTTATTTACGCCTTAAATAACAGCACGTGGATTGAAAAGCGAAAAATAATTAACATAATTAAAAACCATAATGAAGAAAGCGCAGAGGTTAAAAAAGTAATTAATTTTGTTATTGAAAAAGGAGGTATTGCCTATGCAGATAAAGTAATGCATAGCTACAAAAACAAGGCTATAGAAGTTTTGTCAAAACTACCCGAAAATGATGCTCGTTTGAGCTTAGAACGATTATTGATTTATGCTATTGAACGAAAAAATTAATTAGATGATAATAAATTTATAGATGAAAAAATTAGTTTTTATAATTATCTCCGTTTCTGTTTTTTTTATTTTTTCTTGTAATAACAAAAATGAAAGTGAGAAAACCAATGAATCAAAAAATCCACTTGCAGATTCAATTTCAAAAGCACAACAAAAAATAATTGTCGATTCGCTAAAAAAGAAAAATCCACTCTTAATATTACCTCCGGATAGTAATTACACTGGTGAATATATAGATAAGTATAACAACGGTATTATAAAATTTAAAGGGTACTTTAGATTTGGAAAACGCCACGGTCAGTGGCTTTCGTTTTACCCCAACGGATTAGCCTGGAGTGAATTACATTATGATAAAGGATTGAGAAATGGACTAAACGTAACCTATTTTGGAAATGGAAAAATTAGGTACTCTGGCTTTTATAAAAATGATGTAAGAGATAGCATTTGGTTATATTACGACAGTATTGGTAATGTTTCAGAAAGAGTGTTATTCAAAAACGATAGAATGATAAAAAAACTTCAGGTGAAATAATTATTTACCAACCATACTGCCATCGTAAGCCCATTTCAAGTATACTGAGCCCCAAGTAAAACCTCCGCCAAAAGCCGCAAGTATTATTGTATCACCTTTTTTAAGTTGACTTTCGTAATCCCAAAGCAAAAGTGGTATTGTTCCAGCTGTAGTATTTCCATAACGCTCAATATTCATCATTACCTTTTCTTTTGCTAAACCCATTCGTTCAGAAGTAGCATCAATGATTCGTTTATTTGCCTGATGGGCAGCTAACCAATTTACATCTTTATCTGTTAAGTTATTTCTTTGCATTATTCTGGCACTAACCTCTGCCATATTGTATACTGCATGTTTAAAAACTGCCTGCCCTTCTTGATGAACAAAATGCATTTTATTTTCAACCGTTTCGTGACTGGCTGGTTTTAAAGATCCGCCAGCTTTCATATGTAAATAGTTGGCACCATTACCATCAGCATGTAAAACAAAATCCATAATTCCTAAGTCTTCTGAATTTGGTTCTAATAAAACAGCGCCAGCGCCATCGCCAAAAATCACACAAGTTGTTCTGTCTTTATAATCAATAATGCGGCTCATCATATCCGCTCCAACAATAACAACTTTCTTATATCGGCCTGTCTCAATAAACTGTGCTCCGGTTGTTAAAGCAAAAATAAAGCCTGAACATGCTGCGCTAATATCATAACTCCAAGCATTTTTAGCGCCTACTTTTGCCGAAATAATGTTTGCTGTAGAAGGAAAAACCAAATCTGGCGTTACTGTTCCACAGATTAATAAATCTATTTCCTCGGGATGAATACCTCTTTTTTTACATAACAAATTCACGGCTTCAACACACATATCAGATGTAGCACGAGTTGGGTCATTTTCTAGGTGTCGTTGTTTTATTCCCGTTCTTGTTGTTATCCATTCATCAGTAGTCTCAATAATTTTTTCTAAATCAAAATTTGTTACTATGTTTTCTGGTAAAAACCCTGCTACTGCTGTTATTGCGGCTCTCATCATTACTGAAAAGTTTTTTGTATTTTTTCGGTTAATTTTACTTCTACTAAATCCTTGGCAAGTAATAATGAATTTTTAAACGCTAAAGGGCTAGAAATGCCGTGACAAATAATAACATTTGAATTAATACCTAAAATTGGGGTTCCGCCGTATAATTCATAATTAAATTTATCAAAATATTCATGACGTAAATTTAATTTTTTTGTCATGCCATAAAAAGTTTCAGCCATTTTAAGTATAACATTCCCGACAAATCCTTCACAAACAACCACATCAGCTTTATCTTTAAAAATATCGCCGCCTTCAACATTGCCTACAAAATTAAAATCTTTTGAATCACGCATCAATGTATGTGCTGCTTGAGAAACCAGATTTCCTTTTTCTGGTTCTTCACCGATGTTTAATAAAGCAACTTTTGGATCATTTATTTTATAAATTTCTTTTGCTAAAATAGAACCCAAAATTCCAAACTGATACAAAACATCAGGCTTACAATCTGCATTTGTGCCTACGTCTAACAAAATACCAAAACCACCATTTTGTTTAGGCATAATAGAGGTAATACAAGGTCTGATAACTCCAGGAATTGCTTTTACAGTAAACATAGAGCCTACAAGCATAGCTCCTGTATTTCC
The DNA here is from genome assembly GCA_947449125.1 of Bacteroidota bacterium. Lineage (GTDB taxonomy): Bacteria > Bacteroidota > Bacteroidia > B-17B0 > Aurantibacillaceae > Aurantibacillus. Next base: position 9,071 of record CANFQR010000005.1, read on the forward strand.
TGCGCTAATAAAGGCATCAATTTGCGCCTCTTTTAACATTTTAAAGCCTAAGTTTATGCTGCTATTTGGTTTTTGAGAAAATGCCTTTGTAGGGTGTTCTCCCATCTCGATTACATCGGTAGTGTGAACGTAATCAAAACTATTGGGATCTACTCCCTTTTCATTAAAATAGTTTTTCGCATAGCTACTATCTCCTATTATTACCAACCTTGATTCGGTAGATAATTCTTTAATTGCCAAAATTGCCCCTTCTAAACAATTATTGGGAGCATAATCCCCGCCTAAAATATCAAATCCAATTTTCATATGTTTAATCTTCAAACAATATTTACTAAAATACAATAATACAATTTTATCGGCTTAAAATTAACTCTAAAACCTTGTATTTATCAATAAATTAGTGTTTGTTATGTTGTTTTTGCATTTATACGACACGAAACAAGCTTTATAGTTTAAAACAAAAGAGCAGACAATGTCTGCTCTTTTGTTTTAAACTATATTTTAAATTAGGGCTTTAACTAAACCATAAATCAAATACTATAAATACGACAGCTTAACCTAATTAAGCTTTCTCCATAACCACTTTACCTTTATAGTAAAGCTTTCCTTCAAACCAATGTGCACGGTGCATTAAATGTGCTTCACCTGTAGTTGAGTCTTTTGATATTGTCATTGCTGTTGCTTTGTATGTTGCACGACGTGAATCTCTGCGTGAACGTGATAGTTTTCGTTTTGGATTTGGCATGATTTCTGAATTTAATTTTTGTTAATCTTTTTTAATTTATTTAATTGGTCCCACAAAGGGTTATTTTTATTTTCTGACTCATCATCAGAAATTAAATTGTTTAGTTTACCTAGCGTTTCTTTATCACATATAAATTTTTCACTATCTATCTCGCATGGCACTCTACGCGCAGGTATAGCTAAAACAATGTATTCATATAAATAATGAGATATTTCAAATTGTTCATCTCCTTCATTTATAACTAAAATCTCATCATTGCTTTCTTCGGGATTGCCATACTTAATCACTAATGACTCTTCACCTTCAACAGGAAAATCAAACTCTTTTAAACACCTGTCACAATCTAATTTTAATGTTCCAAAAAAATTAAATTGCATTTGCAATAAATGATTTTGCTTTGTGAGTATGGCTGAAATTTTTACATTTCCGCTTTTTACCTCACTGTTTTCAATTTTACTAAAGAACTTATCGTTTACCTCAAACTCGTATTCATGAATTCCAACAGTTAAGCCTCCAAATTGTATTATGTACTCGCTTTTGCCCATAATTACTCATAAAAAAAAGGACTGCAAAGATATGATTATTGTTTGATTTACAAAATTTATTAACAATTTAAAAATAAAGTTGGGGAATGAAAAGCAAAAAAAAACCACCTTGTAAACAAGGTGGTTTAATGATTTAAATCCAAAAACAACTTATTATTTATGCGTTTTTTCAGAACTAACAGTTAGTTTTTTACGTCCTCTTGCGCGTCTTGCCGCTAAAACTCTACGGCCATTTGCTGTTGCCATACGCTCTCTGAAACCATGTTTGTTTTTTCTTTTGCGCTGCGATGGTTGAAAGGTCCTTTTCATGATTATATAATATTAAAGTTAATTATTCTTTTAAAAATGGATTGCAAATATAGAGGTATTTTTTATTCCGGCAAATTAAAATTTAAAAAATGATAACTATTACCTCGTTTAAATTACAAATTTATGACATGTAAAGCATTTTAAAAGCTTAATTTTGCAGTAATTATGGCAAAATCTCGCAGAGAAGCTGGCAAAACTAATATTAATAATGATGAATTACCAAAAGCCAAGCTAAATTTAAAAAACATTAAAAAATCGCTCAGATTATTTACTTATTTAGGAAAACAAAAGTGGAAGTTTATTATTGGAATGTTTTTTTTAGTGGGAACCGCCGCTGTCGGTCTTTTATTTCCGTTAAAATCAGGTTCGCTATTTGGTTTTTTAGGCAAAAGCAATCAGCCCACTGAAATTGTTACCTCCCAATTGCAAAATTTAGGATTAACATTGCTTTTTATTTTAATTATCCAATCTGTTTTCTCATTTGGAAGAACTTATTTTTTTTCTCAGGTAACCGAAAATATTTTAAAAGGAGTTAGGGATGATGTGTTTAAAAAAATAATTCAAATGCCAATGAGCTTTTTTTCTAAAAATCAATCGTCGGAACTTAATAGTCGTATGTCTACTGATATTAATGTTATTTCGGAAGCTTTTACATTTAACATTGCTGAATTACTAAGACAAGCCATTGTTGGAATAGGCGGATTAATTTTAATGATAAAACTAACACCTTTTAAAATAGCCATGTGGTTCTTAGCTATTATTCCAGCTTTAACTGTTATTACTATTGTTTTTGCGAAAAAAATTAGATTTTACAGCAAAAATTTTCAGGATAAAATTGCTGAATTAAGCACTATTGTTGGCGAGGCTGTTACAGGAATTGTAAACGTAAAAGTTTTCACGAATGAAACTTATGAAATAAAACGTTATGGTGAAAAAACGTCTGAAATTAAAAAATTTGGTTTTAAATACGGTTTGTTTAGAGGTACTTTTTTTGCATTTATTATTGCCTTTGTATTTGGTTCTGTTTTTTTTATTCTTTACCTAATGATAAAACTTTATCTGGAAAAAGAATTAACCGGCGAACAGTTTGGTCAATTTTTAATGCTCTCACTTTTTGTTGCTGCTTCATTGGGTGGTTTGCCCGAACAAATTGCATCAATACAACGTGCCTTGGGTGCAACAGACAGAGTCTTTGAATTAATTGACGGCGAGATAGAAAATATTGAACTCTCAAATAATCATGAAAAACAAACCAAGGGCGAAATTACTTTTAATGAAGTTTCCTTCTGTTACCCTTCCAGGCCTGATTTTAGCGTGTTGAAAAATATTTCGTTTAAAGCAGAATCAGGGCAAACCATTGCACTTGTTGGTTCTAGCGGTTCAGGGAAAACAACTATTGCTTCTTTAATTCTAAGATTTTATGATCCATTATCGGGGAACATTTTAATTGATGGTGTTGAATCTAAATCACTTTCTCTTACTGAGCTAAGAAAACAAATTGCATTGGTTCCGCAAGATGTTATTTTATTTGCCGGCTCAATTAAAGACAATATTGCATATGGAAAACCTAGTGCAACCGATATTGAAATTACTGAAGCTGCCCGTAAAGCTAACGCATTAGATTTTATTGAATCATTTCCTGATAAATTTAACACTTTGGTAGGTGAACGTGGAATTCAATTGTCAGGAGGTCAAAGACAGCGTATTGCGATTGCACGAGCTGTATTAAAAAACCCAAGTATATTAGTGTTAGATGAAGCTACTAGTAGTTTAGATAGCGAAAGTGAACATTTAGTTCAAGAAGCACTGGATAAATTAATGGTTGGACGCACCAGCATTGTAATTGCACATCGCCTTGCAACTATAAAAAATGCTGATAAAATTGTGGTTCTTCAAAATGGAAAAGTTCAAGAAATTGGTTCACACGAACAACTGATTTTAAACGAAAACGGACTTTATTACAAGCTTTGCAAAATGCAATTTGAAATTAGTTAAATGTCTATTTGCTGTATTGTTTTATCGCTGTTTAAGGTATAAAAATATGTAGATACTGTATTTCGTTGTTTAAGATAATTCGAATAATCTATATTATAATCCTTTCGGTTTTTTATTACAGAATCAAAATTTTTATTTAAGCCTATCAATAATTCTGTGGTTTCGCGAATAGCAAACGCTCCGCCGCTTGCAGCGGAAACATAATCAACTAAATTATTATCAATACAGTAATTTTTAAATAAGGGATTTGATTTTTGATTTATTAAAATTCTCAAACCGCATTTTTCAGCAATTGGCAGATCTAAAACATCATCAAAAAAATAAGCAACTTCACTTGCGTGTAAATTTTCTTTTTCGCATAAAAAATTTAAAGCAGCTATTTTATCGCCTACTTTAAAAAAAGAATAATCAAAACATTCGCGTTTACTGAAATAAAAAGCTGTTTCGTTTTTTTCACCACTGATTATTGCAGTTAAAGGGAGTTTATTATTTTTTAAAAAACAAGAAAATCGTAACAAATTAGTTCCCATACTATCTACTTCACTAAAACTGCTGCCGGTTGAACTCGTTTTTTCGCCATTATTAAAAACACCATCCCAATCAAAAATAAATGCCTTAATAGTATTTAATTTTTCACTGATGTCATCAACTGGCATTACAAACTGTGCTCCTAATTCTAAATATATTTTTTCGATTTGTTTCATAAAAAAAGCCCTATTTAAGGGCTTATTTAATTTAAGATTTTAAATCTTGTATATCCAACATTCCTACAGGTTTACCATTATCAGTTACTACAATGGTATCTACATTTGTTTTCTTAAATAGTATATTTGCGTCGTTAAGCAAAACGTTTCCATCAATAGTAATTGGTTCGCGATACTCTAAATCACTTAATTTTTTTGTTAGAATATCTCTACCTTTATCGCCTAATAATTTCCGTAAACTTCCGTCAGTAAAAACACCTTTTATGCTTCCGTCATTTCTTACAACAGTAATAGCTCCAAAATTATATTCAGTTAATTTAATTATTGCGTCTGTAATATTAGTATCCTCAGTAACTATTGGGTTAACGCCATTTATTGCTTCTTTCACTTTCACCATCATTAAACGGGTATCCATTATAAATTGATCGGTACCAACTGTAGTAAAGTTGTTTTCTGTTAATTGCTTTAATATTTTTAAAGGTACTGTAATGGTATGAACACCAATATTAATAGCGTTTCTAACATGTTCAACAGTTCTTACAGAAGAGAACATTATTTTTGTGTCGTAACCATACAATTCAACTGCGTCCACACACTGCTCAACTAAAGCCAAAGCATCATGCCCTTGATCCTGCAAACGTCCAACCAACGGACAAACATAAGTAGCGCCGGCCTGCATGGCCATATAGGCCTGCTGTAAGGTATAAACCAAATGAATATTAACTAAGTACCCTTTATCACGTAATAATTTACATGCACGAACACCTTCAAGTGATACTGGAATTTTAAACACTGTTTTTTGTGGGTCTAATCCTAATTTTATCTGGCGTTCAGCTTCTGCTAAAACATCTTCTGCGGTATTACCTAAAGCTTCAATCTGAAGGACAGGAACCATTTTACTCAACTTTACAATTGTACCATCTATATCGGTAATTCCCTCCTTTTGCATAAAAGTCGGAGTTGTGGTTAACCCATTAAGGAAGCCAAGTTTAAAACCTTCTTCTATTTCTTTTAGATTAGCTGAGTCTAAATATAATTCCATTTTAATTTATTTTGGTTAATCGCAAAGTAACTAAAAATAATTGAAATTTTAAGGATTATCTAAAATAAGAAACCCCCGAATTTCTTCGAGGGTTTTTGCATTTAATGTAAAATTGTAAAATTAATTATTGAATAATTAATTTTCCTGTTGCTGAATTTGTTTTGGTTTGTAAATTAATAAAATAAACACCTCCACTTAAATCATTAATTGTTACAGGTATTGTATTGTTACCTTCTATTAGAATAAGGTCTTGTTTAAAAACTTCGTTTCCTAAAAAATTAAAAATTTTTATTTCAGATTCTTCATTTTTAAATGAATTTAATTTTATAAAAAAACACTCCTTAACTGGGTTAGGGAAAACGTCTATTTTAGGTGTTAACATATTACTTAATTCATGTAAACCAGAAGGATTATTATATTTTATTGAAAACTGAATTGAATCACCAGTATTTGCAGTGTTGATAATTGTATATTTTATTAGCGAGTATCCGGCTGTTGAAGCTTCATCCAGGTCAGTTGTAAGGGTATTAAAACTACCTTGAATCTGAGAAGCACTTTGACCTGGAGATAATGTAATCGAAGTTATTGAAGTTATAACACCACTGCCGTAACAAGAACCCGCAAAACAAAAATGCGCATCAGCTGTAGATGTAGCATTGCTGTTTAAGAAAACATCATATCGCTTAACATCATATGATTTTGTTGCATTGCTATTGTTTTTAATATCAAATATTCGCGATGTTGTTGAGTTAGGTGTGGTGGATTCTAAAATAACAGCATTTGGGGCGACAGTATTTGAATTTGCCAAATCGGTTACTAAAATACTGGGCTGAGAGTTTACTCTATTAAACAAGGAAATCAGCGACAATAATATTATTACTTTTTTCATTTTTTTGATTTAAATAATAGCCCTACCAAAAATGGCAGGGCTATTATATTATTATTATTATTAAAAATATTATCTAGATACAGTTAATTTTTTTACCATTGAACCATTATTGGTTTCAACAAGTACATTGTATAACCCTGATGAAAAGTCTTTAGTATCTATTTTTACAGTGTTATTTCCAAAAGTCAATTCTGCTTCTTTTTGAAGCACTATTTGACCAATTGCATTAACTATAGAAATATTTACTTTTGATGCTTCTTGTAAATTGATATTCAAATATGCATCAGCCTTTGTTGGATTAGGGAAAACATTTACGCTGTTTGCGTTTACAGGATTCGATTTAATTGCGGTTGGACTTGCTTGATTTAAGTTTACATTATCAATGTATAAATTATTCCCATAATCTGAAGTAGCTGTAAACTTAACCAACACACTTGCGTTATTTGAAGCAGCAGCCGGTAATGCTACTACCTCATTTCTCCATTGTGCAGCAGTAGGAACAAAAGCAGCCGTTGTAAGAGGTGCAGTAGTTAAAGTAGTTCCTGCTTTCATGTAAATACTGGTCCAGGTTGCTCCGCAGTTAGTAGAACAAAAAACTTCTAATTTATCATTTTCATTACTTGGCGCGGCGGTATAAAACGCATAAGCCACATCAAATGTTAATACAGGGTTTGAGATACCTGTTAAATTAGTTGGAGGCAAGAACAAATCATCAGCGTCACCAAGAGCAGAGTTATTATAAAAATCGTATTTAGCAGCGCCTGCACCGCCAAAACCTGCTGTAGCATTTCTAGACCAAGAAGCCGCGCCACCATCAGCATTAGTCATAAACCAATTTGTTGGAGGGAATGTTACTGCTGTATATGGTTCAGTAACCGGACCTGAGAAATAGTTCTGAACTAATGCAAAAGGTTGTGATCCTGTATTATTTGCTGTGTTCACATCTCCACCACTAACACCATTAATATTGACTGAGAATGTGTGCGATCCACCAGTTGCTGTGTAAGTACTTAAAGCTATTGTAGATGTAGCTCCACCTGAAATATTTACCGCAGTAGTAAATGCAGTTTGAGCAGTACCATCAATATATGGAGTAATAGTTAAAGAAGTGATTGAATTGCTTCCATTGTTTTTTACTACAACAGATGGAGCAATAGAATTAGCACAAGAAAATGAAGGTGCAGCTATTGAAACTAATTTAGCATCATTTGGAATTGATGGTTGCGAAGTTCTGAAGGCTTGCCAAACTTTTTTATTTCCATCATCTTGAATAAAACCAACAAATGCCATTTGCGATTTATCAACTATATACGACGGAATTGCACATGCAACTGTAAAAGTTTGAGTTTGCCCGGCTGTCCATGTTGTTGGCAGAGATGTTCCGGCTTGAATAGAAGGATATGATTTTCTAACCACGTCTTCAAAATCCTTTTCTCCATTTGATCCTGGAGCAGTAGGAAAATTAATTTTACGCTCTATCAGGCATAGACGGTAAACTAAAGCAGCGCTTGAAGTAAAAGCTGACGCTGCAGATACGGTCACAGAAACAACTGCATTACTAAAAGTTGCATCCCATGTAGTTGCCATGTTTATTGCGAAAGGTGTTGTTGCAGCTGCTGCATTATTAATTACAGTATTACTCACATAAAAAGGATGATCTGAAGTAGCGCCAAATGTCCAAGCATGTTGACCATCAAAACGACCAGAAGGGGCTGAATTTATTCCATTTGCAACTGTGCTTGTAGAAGAATTTTGACTTTGGTAACCATAACCCGCAGCTTGGTAACGCCAGTTAATTTCAGTAATGTTAGTTTGGTACAAAGACCATGTTGCTGATGGTGCTGATGGAATTGGCACTTGCCATTTAATAGGAATAACATTAGGATTAGCAGCTAACGTTAAATTTAAATTTGGGTTAGTGCTTGCGCACGGTCCACAATTTTCGCCGGTAAATTCTTCGTATAATGTTTTACGAGGCACTTGTGCAAAAGCCATATATCCTGAAACGATTAGGCTTAATGCTAGTAGATTTTTTTTCATGTGTTATTATTTTTTTAGTTATTTTAACAAATATAATATTGTTATTTAATATTTAATAATGGGTCGTGTTAAAAAACAATTTTTTTTAAAAAGATATTAAAGCCAATTTAAAATTATTTTAGACTCCCAATATTACTAAAACAAAACAGCCCCTAACATTGATGATAAAGGCTGTTAAATTCTCAGACTAAAACATTATTTAGATATCATCAGTTTTTTTGAACCAAAGCCAGTTTCGGTTTCTAAAGTTAAAAAATAAATGCCCGAGGAAAGATTTTTACAATCCAAAGAGATTTTATTTTCGCCAACTTGTAATTTATTTTGTTTATAATAAATAGATTGCCCAATGGCATTAGTTAATTTTAAACCTATTGTATTTGAATAGCTTGAATTAATATTAATAATTGCTTCAGTATTTGCAGGGTTTGGATAAACATCAAAATTTAATCCTAAATTATCATTTATAGTCTTAACCCCTAGGGTAGGATTATATGAAATAAAAAAAGATAAGGTATCATTAAGATTGGCAACATTAAACACTTTATATTTTACCAAATAACTGCCAATAACCGAACCCTCCTCTAAATCAATTGAAAATGGTTGGTTATTATCTACCGAATTGTCAGCAAGCGGAAATATTGTATTTGTTTGTCCAGAAGGCAATAAAATAGTGTAATCTGCAGAACCCGGCGTATTTACGGGAGCGCCAAAACAATTGTTTCCAAAACAGAAATAAGTCGTAGGTGCAACGGCAGCTGAAGACTGGTCTAGTGTAGGGTTTTGTGATATTATTGCGCGTGTAACATTAAAAGTTTGCGTTTGCGTGGCATGAATATTTTTTAGTTTCAACTTGGTTAATGTTATCGCGCTAGGCGAGGTTGTCTCCGAAATAGTATTACCGTTATTGATAGTAGCTACAACGTTATTAGATGCATCTGTTTTAAATAATGAAAAACTAGGCGAACTGCTTACTATTGTTAACGGACCAGTATTACCGCTAACAATTACCTGCTGCGACTGAGTAACATAAGCAATAACGCGCAGTTTTCTCAATAATACATCTGTTTTGATTGCAACAGACGATGTTGCTGTAATTGGCAGTTGGGCGGGTATTGTATATGTGTATTGTTTGGCAAAGGTAAAACCAGTAGTAGTAGTGTTAATAGGATCTCCCCACTGCCCAGTTAAAAAAGTGCGAAATACTTTATCATGCTGATATTGCCCATTCACCATTTTTTCAGGATACC
>CANFQR010000006.1 GCA_947449125.1 Bacteroidota bacterium
AAAAACTGAAGAAGATAATGATAGCTTAATTTCAGTAAAAAACATTGCAAATAAATTCAAAAAAGAAAAAGATGTAAAAAGTAATGATAAAAAAGTTAATGAAACCAAATCGCAAAACAACAATTTAACTATTGTTTTTAAAGTTCAGTTTACCAATAGCGCTAGCGAATTAGACCTATCGTTGCCAGAATATAAAAATGTATTAAACGGTAGTTATTATAAAACAAAGAGTGGATTTAAATATACTTCTGGTAGTTTCACAACTTTCAAAGAAGCTATTAACCATCAAAAAAAGTTAAGAGACTGTTGCTTTAAAGATTGCTTTGTTGTTGCGTTTGAAGGAGAGGATAAAATAGATATTAATGAGGCTAAAAAAATAACGGGGCAATAAAACTATTTGCCCCGCTAATCATTTATGCTTTGAAAAACTCGTCGTAACTAACTTCTTTAGGCTCTAAAGTACATTTATCTTTTATCAAATCTAATACCTTTTTAGAATACAGATTTTCAAAAATTCTTTGCGCCTCTTTTTCTTTGCTTAAAATGTCTTTTGATATTTTTTCTAAATCTTCGTCTGTGGCAACCTGTCCGTAACGAGCGTATTCTGATTTAATAAATGCTTTTGCCTCCTCTTTAGCCTCATCTACATTTACTTTAATTTCGTTATCCTTAATTATTTTGTTTTCGATTAACTTCCATTTCATTGCATTAGAATAATTTGGATAATCTTTCTCTAATTCCTCCTGGGTAATTGGTTTTTCGTTAGCAACCATTAGCCACTTTTTTAAAAACTCATCTGGTAGTTGAATATTCGTTCTTTCGAGAAGTTTATTTTGTACTTCGGAGCTTAAAAAACGGTCGGCGTCAGCTTTAAACATAAGTCCTAATTCTTCACGGATTTTATTTTTAAACTCTTCTTCGGTCGAAACTTTTCCTTCACCGTATACCTTGTCAAATAATTCCTGATTTAAATCTGCGTCTTCTAGGCGGGAAATGTTTTTTACAGTTAGTTGTAAATTACAATTTAATGTTTCGGCTGTTTCTTTATCGATACTTAATGAAACACTTTTATCCAAAGCACTTTCATATAAAGAGTTTACATTAATAATAATTTTATCTTCTTTTTTTACCCCAATAATTTTTGTTTTTGCCTCCTCATTTTTTAACCTTTCATAACTCAGGCTTGTACTCTTAAAAACACCTCCAGGTTGAATGTTTCCGTTTTCATCAAGTTCATTAATATCTACAAAAACCACATCTTTTTCAGTTGCTGTTTCGGGATTAGACGGCTTACCAAAATTACGTCTAACGTCTTTAACATATTTTTCAACTAATTCATCATCAACCATTACTGTTTTAAGGGTGAATTTTTGGGCTGATGTTAACTCAACATTAATCTGTGGCGCTAAACCTATTTGGTAAATAAATTCAAAATCTTTTTGATTAACAAAATCAACAGAAGCTTGTTCTTTTGGTAAGGGATTTCCTAAAACTTCAAGATTGTTTTCTTGAATGTAATTATAAATGGTTTTGTCTAATAATTTATTTAATTCTTCAACTAATATTTGGGTACCATATTGTTTTTTTATTAAGCCAGAAGGAACTTTCCCCGGTCTAAAACCAGGCATAGAAATTTGCTTTTGCGCTTTTTTTAATGCTTCATTAACAGGGGCCTCATAATCTGAAGGGGTTACAGAAATAGTAATTTCAGCATTTAAACTATCAATGTCTTTTTTTGAGATATTCATTTTTTTGAATTTTGGACTGCGAAAATAGTGATTATTCTTGGTTTAACATAAACTAGAAAAATGAAAAAAACCGGTTTTAATGAAATATCAAGGAAAACGAACAATTAAACTGGCTAAAGGGCCCTAACTCAATAATGCCCTGTTTTTTTTTAAGTTGATTGTCAAAGTTAATACCATCTGCTATACCATACCATGGCTCTAAACAAATAAAACCAGGAAAGCCAGGCTTTGTCCAAATTCCAAAATAAGGCCACTTAAAACAGTTTAACGTGATTAGTTTTCCAAACTTAATAGAGCAAAGGCTTATTTTGTTAATTTGATTGTTTTCAAAAACCAACGCGTCGTTATTAAACAAATCTTTAGATAAAAACAATTTATTGTTGTTTAAAAAAAGCTTGCTTTTTTCGTCACTTATTAAACCGTTAGATAGTTTTGACAAACAATAATTATTGTCTTCAAATTCTAAATAATAATCTTGTAGTTTTTCGCCGGAAACATGTGGACAATTAAAGCCTGGATGTGCGCCAACGCTAAAATAACTGTTTTGGTTTGACGGATTTATTATTTTATAAGAAGTAACTAATTCGTTTTGATTTAATTGATAGTTAATCTGAAAAACAAAATCAAAAGGAAATTTTTGGTTTGAATTACTACAAGATTTTAATTCAAATTGCGCTGATGTTTTTGTCTGGGAAACTAATTCAAAAACAAAATCTCTGGCAAAACCATGTTGAGGCATTTCGTATTTTTTACCCTCATAGATAAAAAAATTTTCTTTTAGCTTACCTACAAAGGGAAAAAGTACGGGGGCGTGTCTAGGCCAGATTTCTTTTTCTGCTTGCCACACATATTCTGTATCGTTAGTGTTTTTTATACTTGCAACCTCTGCGCCCAGAAAATTAATTTTTACTTTTATTGCTGATGTTTCTAGGAAAAGATGCATAATTAAAGGAACATTATCTTTTCTATTGTTGAGGCTTTTTTATAAATGTCTATAATTTCCTCTACATTAATAACAACTTGTTTCGCGGTAACGCAGGTATATTTACCTCGGCCACTTTCTTTAATATGAATTTCAGCTGCCTGATCAAACAAGTTTTCAACTAAGGCTATGCTCCTATTTTCGCTCGGCACAATAAATTTAAACATATAAACAGATGGAAAGACAGATGTTTCTATTATCTTTTCTCTAAGTTTATTTAACTCTTCTTGTGTCATTTATAAATTAAAAAAATGATTGTATATAAGAATTAGACCAAACATCATAAGAAGTGTTCCTGTTATAATATTAATTGTTCGCATTGTTTTTTGGGTTAAAACTTGCTTCAGTTTATTTGCTGCTGACACTTTTCCTAACTCAACAAGTAAAACCAAACCTAAAGTAATTCCAAAATAAATTATCATGTTTATTATAGAATAAGAAAGTGTTTTTCCAACTGCAGTAACATTTCCAAGCCAAAGTAGCCAAACTGCCGGGTTTAGACAATTAAGAAAAAACCCTTTAAAAATCATTATTTTTGGCGATGGAATTTTAATGTCTAGTGTTGTTTCTTTCCCTTTTTCAATGGGCTCTTTAAAATGTAATACACCAAACACAATTAAAATTATTCCAGCCACAACACCCATAAAACGCTGACTTTTTTCGTCTTGTATAAAATTGGTGGCGCCGTAATGAACCAAAAAAATCATTAAAACACAAACAAAAAAATCGCTTAAAACCACGCCAAAAGCCAAAAGCGATCCGGTTTTATATCCATAACGGATTCCGGTATTTATTAATGCAAAAAAAGCTGGGCCAAACGAAAAAGTTAGCAATAAAACAATAATAAATGTTTGATATATTAAACTAAGTGCCAATTTCTCTGATGTTGTTGTTTTGTAAAAAAGCCTCCCATTCATTTAGTTGTTTTCCTTTTAATACTCTTGGGAATTTACTTTGTCCGCCTAACTTATTTTTGCTTGCTAAAAAATCTATAAAAACGTCGTTTGGCAACAAACTTACAAAAACATCATTTAAGGCGTGTTTTCTTTCTGTAGCATAATCATCATTTAACTTTTTTAAATAATCATCTAAAAGCTGTTTAAAGTTCTCCTTATTTGTTTCTTTATTTACACCAACATACCAATGATGAGAAAACAATCCTTTATTTGGTTTTCCAACCACGCAAAATTCGTTAACAATTAGTTTTAAATCGTTTGCTGTTAAATTAATTGCTTTATTCATGTTGTCAACACTGAGGTGCTCACCGCAGAGACTCAAAAAATGTTTTGTTCTTCCTGTTATTATAATTTCACACCTTTTTAGATCGGTAAATTTAATCGTGTCGCCTATTAAATAGCGCCAAGCACCTGCGCAATTTGAAATGACTAAAGCATAATCTATATTTAATTTTACATCTGTTATATTAATAGTTTTTGCATTAGGTTTTATGTTTCCGTCTGTATCAAAATTTTCTTCATTAAACTGAACAAATTCAAAAAACATTGAATTATCGGTCATTAATTTCATTGCTTGCTTTTCGTTTGGTCTCTCCTGATAAGCAATAAATCCTTCGGAGGCCATGTATGTATCCAAATAAATTAATGGTTTACTGCAAAGAGAATCAATGCTTTTTTTGTATGGTTGTACCGAAACACCTCCATGAACAAAAACAGCTAAATTTGGCCAAATATCATGAATGTGATTTACCTTGTAATGATGTATTATTCTCTCGAATAGCATTTGTATCCATGCAGGAACACCACAAATAAAGCCAACATTCCAGTTTTTTGCATTTAAAACCAAATCTTGTAGTTTCTTTTCCCAACTTTGTTGCGAGCGGATTTCAGGGCCAGGCAAAGTAAAACTTTGAAACCACCGGGGTTGTGTTCCGGTTGTAATACCACTTAAATCGCCACTAAAATACGTTCCGTTATAATTTAAATTAGTGCTTCCACCAACAAATAAAACCTCCGTTTCGTATTGTTCTTTAGAAAAATTAAAGTGTTTAGTTGACAATATTTGTTTTAACGTGCCTTTTTGAATGGCCTTAATCATTTCTTTAGTTACAGGAATATGCTTGCTTGCAGCTTCAGACGTTCCTGAGCTTAAGGCAAAATAATTTATCTTACCCGGCCAACAAACGTCTTTCTCTCCTTGCAAAGATTTATACCACCACGCATCAAATATCGACTGATAATCAAAAATAGGCACCCTATTTTTAAATTCTTCAATTAAATTATCAGATAAAAGTATATCAATAAAGTTATATTGTTTTCCAAACGCGGTATTTTGGTTTTTAACTAACAATTTATTAAGTTGCTTTAGTTGTTGTTTTAAAACATTTTTCCTTGCTGGAATTCTTCCTCTTATAGAAATTGCATTTTTTATGATTGATCCAAGTATTGGCATTTGGTGTTTATCAAAAATATTTTTTAGGACAATTTATTTAAAATATTTAAAATCGTGGTTATTTTTTATAGCCTTCACACTTTCATAAATTAACTTTATTACGTTTTCTACATCTTGTTTATCAACACACTCAACAGTTGTGTGCATGTACCTTAAAGGTAATGAAATTAAAGCCGAGGCAATTCCATCTGTAGCATAAGCAAACGCATCGGTGTCTGTTCCTGTTGCTCTAGATGCTGCCTGCCTTTGAAAATTGATTTTGTTTTGTTTTGCTGTATTAATTATCAATTTTAACAAGTTGTTTTGAACGGCGGGAGCATAACTTAAAACGGGGCCTGCGCCGCATGATAAATCGCCGCTGGTTATTTTATTCATCATTGGAGTTTGAGTATCGTGACAAACATCTGTAACAATGGCTACATTGGGCTGTATTTTTCTTGCTATCATTGTTGCGCCGTTTAAACCAACCTCTTCTTGAACGGCATTAACAATATATAAACCAAATGGTAATTTGGTTTTACTTTCTTTTAGTAAACGAGCAACCTCTGCAATCATAACGCCTCCTATTCTATTATCAAGAGCTCTGCCAACATAATATCGATTATTTAGCTCGATTAATTCATCTTCATAAGTAACCACACAACCAACGTGCACACCAAGCGCTTCCACTTCTTTAGATGACTTACAACCTAAATCTAAAAATATATTTTTTAATGTTGGAGTTTCTTCTTTTGATGCATCTCTTACGTGGATGGCTGGCCAACCAAAAACAGCTTTTACAATTCCCTTTTCTGTATGAATATTTACTCTTTTTGATGGTGCAATTTGGTGGTCGCTACCACCGTTCCGTCTTAAATAAATAAAACCATCCTTAGTGATATAATGAACAAACCAGCTAATTTCATCTGCATGAGCTTCTATTACGACTTTGTATTGAGCTTTTGGATTTATTACACCAACCACTGTTCCATAAGTATCAATAAAGTAATCATCTATATAAGGCTTTATATAATTTAACCAAATTTTTTGACCAGAAGATTCAAAACCGGTAGGGGATGGATTATTTAAATATTCATATAAAAACTTTATAGATTGGGTATTTAATATTGATTTATTTTTTGCCATAGATTGGAGTTATTTTTTATCACCATAAAAATACTCAAATAAAAACAAATGTTATTTTAATTAGATTTTTAAGACTATTTATAGCAATTACTCCTTTTGTTTTTTCTGTTTTTTCCAAATAGAATAATCTTCTTGCTGTTGTTTTTTAAATGCGGGCTGTCTTCTAAGTGGTTCGCATGGTTTAAGTGACGCATAACAATCGGAAGGAAGTTTTTGATAAAGTTCAGTTCCTTTTATTTTCCAAGCAAGCATATCGTCACTTACATCCTTAATTATTTTAAACGGGTTTCCGGCAACAACTTTTCGTTTTTCTATTTTTGTTTCTGCAGGGATAAACGTAAGCGCACCTATAATGCACCCCTCTTCAACCTCTACATTATCCATTATTACACTATTCATTCCAACTAAGGAATCTTTTCCAATTGTTGCGCCGTGTATTATTGCACCATGACCAATGTGAGCATTTTCTTTTAATATTACCGTTGTTCCTGGGAACATATGAATGGTACAGTTTTCTTGGATGTTACAACCATCTTCAATTATTATTTGACCCCAGTCTCCTCTTATTGCAGCACCTGGACCAACATAAACATCCTTGCCAATAAATACATTGCCCGTTACAGTAGCATTAGGGTGTATAAAAGCTGATTTATGTATTACCGGTTTGTGTCCTTTAAATTCAAATATATTTGCCATAATTTTTGTAAAAGTAATTTTTAGTTTTTTGAAAACAAAAAAGGCGGTATTACCCGCCTTTTTTTTAATCTTTTACCACTAAACGATTTTTGCTTTTTGTATCCCTGTATATTGAATAATTAAATTATCTTTTTGAAAAATTATTTCTCCAAAACTCATAAAGTGTTGAAAATCAAAAGATAGTGGCAAAACAAGGTGTCTCAATTTTTGAGGATTTATTTTTTTGTCAACTAAAATTTTAGTGGTTTCCTTTTTTTCCAAAGGAAACAAATATGCTTTTTTAGGTTTTACTTTAAAATGTAAATAATAGTCTATAGCTATTAGTTCTTTTATTATTACATCGTTTTTGTATGTGTTTTCCGCTAGACCGATTATTATATCAAAAACATCCATTAAAGAATATTTGTGAAAACTTCTTTGGGTTTCGAAATGTTTTCCTAACTCCAATAAAAAGTCAAAAATACTATAATTTAATGCAACATATTTTAATGTGTTAAGAGCTTTTTTTCCATTCCAATAAATTTCTAATGCGTGTTCTAATTTTACAATATCTTCTAATTGCTTTTTTGATAAATAATTACTCTCGATGATTTGATATGGAGGATTAGGGTCAAAAACGAAGCCGTGTTGATTATGTTTATCACGAACGGGTGTTCCTTTTAGAAATTTTAAAAAACCTAATTGTAATTCTGGGGCAAACAACTTAAACACTTCCTCTATGCTATATTTAATATCGTCCCATTCATCAAAAGCTAAACCTACAATTAAATCCAAATGCATTTCAACTTTTGATTCAAGTGCTTTTATTATCGATTTTGTTTTTTCGAAATTTTGCTTTCTACTTACATTTAAATTAGCTTTTTGGTTAACCGTTTGTATTCCTATTTCAAAGCGAAACAATCCTTTTGGAACATTTTCATTAATAAAATTTATAATGTCTTGATGTAGTATATCTGCAGTTATTTCAAACTGAAATACATTTTCAGTCTTATAGTTTTTCAATATAAAATCAAAAATATTTAGCGTAAAGTCTTTTTTAACATTAAAGGTTCTATCTAAAAACTTAATAACCTTTCCGTTTTGCATTAAAAACAATAGAGTTTCTTTAATGCTTTTATCAGGCAAATATCTTATTTTATTATCAAGACTAGCCAGACAAAACTCACATTTATATGGGCACCCTCTAGATGTTTCAATATATAAAACTTTATTGTACAGCGATTTGATGTCATCAAAACTATATGGCATAATATCTTGATAATTACTAAGATTAAATGGAGGGGGCGAAGGGTTAATAATAATTTTCTCATTAACGTATCTTACCAAAGATGTTACCAATTCAATATTAGGGTATGATTCAATAAATTCGCTAAAAGGTATCTCTCCCTCACCAACAATAATATAATCGACGCTATCAAGTTTTATTATTTCGTCGTATTCATAACTTACCTCAGGCCCGGCCAATAAAATTTTTGTATTAGGATTAAGCTCTTTAATGTGTTTTATTAGCTCCAGTGTTTGTGTTATGTTCCAGATATAACAACTAAAAGCAACTAGTTCAAATGTGACGCATTCATTGGCAATTTCATGAATAGGTTCTTTAATTGTAAACTCTTTCCACTGTAGGCCTTTGTGTTGGTGATTTAATGAATACAATAATCTGATTGCAAGATTTGTATGTATGTATTTAGCGTTTAAAGTTGTAAGTAATATTCTCATGATAAATTAAAATTAAATATTATGTCTTTATCTCAAAAACAAGTGAGCGTAAAATTTTCAGGTCTAAAAAATCAACGTATTAATTTTTTAGATTTGTTTTATAATCTTTGATGTTGATTAATTTAGTTAAAATATATTAGATTTTTTAATTAACAATTCAATATATTTTAATTTAAAATGGCTCTTTAGTAGTCTTAAACAGAAAAATATTTAACTAATCCTGTGTTTTGAAGCAAAGGATTATGTTCCACGTGAAACACAATATTTTATTTGTGTTTAAAAATATAAATCAGACTGGAATAATTATTGGATTTTCTTGCTTTAATGTTAGATAATAAGCCATTACGAAAAGCCCGAAAAAAAATGTTTTTACTGTTTCGATACTTCTCGCTGAGTAAACTAACGTAAAAACTATCAAAACGCATAGGTTTGGTTTCCTTTAATAAAAAACCGTGTTTAGTTAATAGATTATTTATGCTGATTTGATCGAAATGATAAAGGTGTCTTGGAACATCATAGGCAGCCCAGTATTCTTTATACATCTGTGCATCATAACTTTTGTAATTTGGCAACGCCACTATCAAAGTCCCATCTTTTTTGAGATTATTTTTTAAGAAACTTAATGTATCGTTTAATTCCGTTACGTGTTCTAAAACATGCCATAACGTTATTACGTCAAAACCCGTGGTTAAATTTTGATTTCTTAATTCATTTGAATTATCAAAAACCAAAACACCCCTTCGACTTGCAATTTTTGCAGCATCTCTATCAGGCTCAAATCCAAAAACATTCCACCCATTCTTTTTACAAACAGACAAAAAGGATCCTGTGCCACAACCATAATCCAAAATAGTTCCACGTGAAACATGGTTGTTTATTAGTTTCAACTTGTTCTTTAAGGTATAATTTCTAACTAAGTGGTAAAGTTTTGAGACAAGACCCTTTTTTGTATCAGAGTGAGAAATGTAATCGCTAGACTTATAATAATTTCCTATATTTTCGTTTTCTGGGCGGGGGTTGGTAAACTTAAACCGACAGTCTTTACACTCAACAATAGAAAATACCTTTTGGCTAACCGTATAGTCTTTACAAGTAATGAACTCATTGAAGCTGGAAGCATTACAAACGGGGCAATTTAAAACGTGATGCATGTAAATTTTAAAGTATAATTAATTATCTACCTAAATAAATCAATAAGATTGAAATATCAGACGGGTTTATTCCTGAAATACGGCTTGCTTGTCCTATGGTAAAAGGCTTATGCTTAATAAGTTTTTCTACCGCCTCTGTGCTTAAACTATTTATTTTTTTATAATCAATAGAGGCGGGGATTAATAGTTGCTCTAATCTTTCGTGTTTTTCCGCAGATAATTTCTCCCTTTCAATATATCCTTCATATTTCATTAATATTTCAGCCTGTTCAATGCTTTCATTTTCTATTTTACCAATATTATTTTTTAGTCCAATATCTATTTTAATTAATTCATTTATTCCAATGTTTGGGCGTGAAATAATATTAATATACCTTGTTTTTTGATTAATTGGGGCGGATTGCTTTGAAATTAAAAAATCGTTAATGACTGTCGGCTCGGCGCTATTAGTTTTAAAATAGTTAATAACCTTGTCGCTATTATTAATTTTATTTTCTACATTAATAAGCCTTTCTTTACTTGCTAAACCCAACTTGTAAGAAACAGGAGTTAATCTTATATCCGCATTGTCTTGTCTAAGCAATAATCTATATTCTGCTCTGGAAGTAAACATTCTATAAGGCTCATCTGTTCCTTTATTTACTAGATCGTCTATCAAAACTCCAATATATGCTTCGTGCCTACTCAAAATAAAGGGGTTTTTATCCAGAATTTTTAAGTGAGCATTTATTCCGGCCATTAATCCTTGACACGCAGCCTCTTCATAACCAGTAGTGCCATTAATTTGACCAGCAAAATAAAGATTTTCTACTAGTTTAGTTTCTAAGGTTAAGTTTAATTGGGTAGGCGGAAAATAATCATACTCTATAGCGTATCCCGGACGAAACATTTTTACATTCCTAAAGCCAGGAATTAATTCTAACGCTTTTTGTTGCACATCTATTGGTAAAGAAGAAGAAAAACCATTTAAATAAATTTCAACCGTATTCCAACCTTCTGGTTCTACATAAAGCTGGTGTCTTTCTCTCTCGCTAAAACGTGTAATTTTATCCTCTATGCTTGGACAATATCTTGGGCCTAAACCTTTTATCCTTCCCTGAAACATTGGAGATTTTTCAAAACCTGTTTTTAAAACTTCATGTACGTTTTGATTTGTATACGTAACATGGCAGGGCAATTGTTTCTTATGATTAGGGCCCGCAAATGGTGTGGTGTTTTCTAAAAATGAAAATTTATCAACCAAATCATCGCCACCCTGAATTTCCATCTTAGAATAATCCAAAGACCTTGAATCAATTCTAGGTGGTGTACCCGTTTTCATTCGGCCGGTTTCAAACCCTATTTGGACTAATTGTTCCGTAATACCATAGCTTGCCGATTCACCAGTTCTACCACCGCTAATTTGCTTTTCTCCTATATGAATAAGACCATTTAAAAAAGTCCCGTTTGTTAGTACTACTGCTTTTGATTTAAATTCAATACCCATTCCGGTTAAAACACCTTCAATTTTTTTTCCGTCTCCTGAAATGATTAACTCACGAACAGTATCCTGCCAAAAATCAATATTTTTCGTTTGTTCCAACATATCCCTCCATAAACAAGCAAACAACATTCTATCATTTTGCGTCCTTGGACTCCACATTGCAGGGCCTTTGCTTCTATTGAGCATTCTAAATTGAATGGCAGACTTATCTGAAACAATTCCGCTGTAACCACCTAATGCGTCTATCTCTCTAACAATTTGTCCTTTTGCAATACCTCCCATAGCCGGATTACAACTCATTTGAGCTATTGTTTGCATGTTCATTGTAATTAATAACACGCTAGAACCCATATTGGCTGCCGCCGCCGCGGCTTCGCAACCTGCATGGCCTGCACCAACAACTATTATATCGTAATCTGTTTTCACTATTAAAAACAAAGATACTTAATTATTTGTGTTGGAAATTGTTTATGATTACAAAGAGAAAACTAAAAACATTATATTTGATACTAAAATTAATTAGTTATGAGAAATTCGTGTTTATTTCTACTTTTTATTTTGGTTGTTACAAATATAGATTCACAGATTGTATATACTATCTCTGGAGGCGGTTCTATTTTGAGTAATATTTCAGCAACAACAGCTGTTTTAAACCAACCATCAGGAGTTGCAATTGATGCTAATAATAATATCTATTTTACTGACCCTGCATATAGCATTGTTAGAAAAATATCATCAAACGGAATAATTTCGACCTTCGCAGGAATGGGCCTTTATGGCTACAACGGCGACGGGGGCCAAGCATCTCAAGCAAAAATTGCAGGCCCGATTGGAATTGTTAGAGATAATCTTGGAAACACTTATTTTGCAGATGCCTCAAAAAATGTAATAAGAAAAGTTAGTTCAACAGGAATAATATCAACTTTTGCAGGGACTGGAATAGCTGGTTTTAGTGGGGATGGCGGTGCAGCTGTACTTGCTAAATTAAATTATCCACAAGGATTAGCTATTGACCTGGCACAAAATATATATGTATGTGATAATTTAAATCATAGGATTAGAAAAATTACGCCTAGTGGAGTTATCTCAACTATTGCAGGAAATGGAATTCCTGGTTTTTCTGGAGATGGCGGACTTGCAACGTCAGCGGGTCTAAAAGAACCTTTTGGTGTACATGTGGATAAAAACAATATAGTTTATATTGCAGATTCTAGAAACTACAGAATAAGAAAAATCAATTCCTCAGGAATAATTAGCACCATTTTAGGAAACGGCTTACCATTTTCAACAGGAGATGGCGCCTTGGCAACAGCAGCAAGTGGTGTTCCAGTAGACATAAAAACAGACACTACTGGAAACTTATTTTTTACAGATTATGCCGGAAATAAAATTCGAAAAATTAATCTATCTGGCGTTGTTAGTTTATATGCTGGAAATGGATTTGCGGGCTTTAGTGGGGACAACGGTCCAGCAATTAACGCCTCACTTAATTTCCCAAGAGGGATGATAATCAAAAACAATGGGACTATTATTTTTGCCGATGGCCAAAACAACAGAATTAGGAAAATAGATACTTTGGGAAAAATTACTACAATTGCAGGAACCACGCCGCCGATTTATATTTATCCTACCACACAGCTTACCTTACCTCAGGGTGTAGCCATTAATAGATTTGATGGCAGCGTATACTATAATGATTTCTTTGGTTACCAAGTAAGAAAAATTGATTTAAGCTCCGGACTAATGAATACGATTGCGGGCAATGGGGTAAGAGGGTTTTCTGGCGATAATGGTCCCGCAATAAACGCTCAATTAGACACAATTATCGGTATATTTTCTGACTCTTCCGGAGTTTATTTCTGCGATGCCGGAAATCACAGAATAAGAAAAATCAATAAATTAGGAATAATTTCTACAGTTGTTGGAACCGGAAACGCCGGTTATAGTGGAGACGGAGGGTTAGCAATAAGCGCACAAATAGATTTCCCTAATGATTTGACTATTTATAATAACCATTTATATTTTACCGACGACAGACAGCCGTATGTTCGCAAAGTAGATTTATCCACAGGAATAATAACCAAAATTGGTGGCAATGGAAGCTACCTTTATTCAGGCGATGGTGGTTTAGCAATAAACGCAGGGGTCGGATATTGCTCAAGTATTACACACGATCAAGTGGGCAACATATATATATCTGATAATGCTTATCATGTTATAAGAAAAATTAACTCCTCAAATATTATTACAACAATTGCAGGAAGCGGTTTACCTGGTTTTACAGGCGATAATGGCCCCGCAAATCTTGCAAAACTTTATGGGCCTAACGGTTTGTGTTGTGATGCTTTGGGTAACATATATTTTTATGATGGGGGTAACGAAAGAATAAGAAAAATTAATTCAGCGGGTATTATAACAACCTATGGGGGTAATGGCGTGACAGGTTATAGCGGTGATGGTGGAAGCGCTTTAAACGCTCAGTTTCACACAGTTTTATCGCTCGACGTAGACGCGAATTCAAATTCATTATTGGTTGGAGACCAAGGAAACCTGAGATTAAGGATGATTTCCAATATCCCGCAGCCCGACATTTGTATGGTAAGCACCGACTCCACATCTTCATATAACGAAATTGCGTGGGATAAATCAAATTATTTTAATGTTGATAGTTTTATTGTATACCGTGAAATACAATCCTCTCCAAGCATTTACGCAAAAATAGGCGCGATTAAAAGTAATGCATTAAGCGAATTCAACGATACAAATAGAGTTTTCTTTTCAAATAAAAATCTTCCAAACGGCGACCCAAACATATCAACATACAGATACAAAATAAAAATTAGGGATAATCAAAATAATTTTAGTGATTATAGCAAGTTTCATAACTCGGTTTATTTTTCATTTAATGCTGGGCAATTTACATGGAATAACTACTTAATAGAACCATCAACAAATCCCGTTACTGGATTTAACCTATTGAGAGACAACAACAGTAATGGTACCTGGACTATTGTTGGTTCTACTAGTGGCTCACAAACCAACTTAATTGATCCCAATTATTTAAATTATCCTAATGGTAATTGGCGAGTTGACGCCCTGGGCTTTAATTGTAATGTAACTCAGCGTTTAAATAATAGTTCCTTAGCAACAAAAACAAAAACAAAAAGCAATAATGCTAATGATAGAAAAATGGGAATTAATTCAACCTATTTAAACACAGATTTAATAGAATTATTTCCGGTTCCATGTAAAGATTTTTTAAATGTAAACTTAAAAAACCAGTCTAACGATATTTTTAAAATAGAAATAAATAATATACTAGGAGAAAATGTTTATTCTGGTATATTAAGCTCAAACTCACCTTTAGTTATCTCAACAAACAATTATAATAAGGGAGTGTTTATAGTCAATATCAAAAAAGAAAATCGATTAATATCCGCCAAAAAAATAATCATAAATTAAAGCAAATTTATTAAAAGCGGGTAAGAGAATAAAGATGCCAAAAAGATATAAATATACTGTTTGTCTTTTTTTTATTCTTTTTCTAAATTATTTTTTTTGCCAAACCGGTAATTATTTTTCAAAAAATTATTATCCAAAGGACTATGGATCGGGCGCAAATAATTTTGGTATCACTCAAGACAATAATGGTTTAATCTATATAGCTAACGATAACGGCGTTTTAATTTTTGATGGCTATAATTGGAAAATATGTCGCCGGCCAGACGAAGTAACTATAACAGCAATAAATAAAACAACAGAAGGAAAAATTTTTTTTGGTACCAAAAATGGTGATTTTGGATTTATAGACAAAAACCAAAAGGGTGACTTTATTTATGTTTCCTTAAGAAAAAATCTACAAGAAAAAGATCGACCATATAACGATATTAAACAAATTTTAATTAACAATAACATCGTATATTTTTTATCATCTGATAAGTTGATAAAATATAATAAAGGTTTTTTTAAAACATTTTCTCCAAAAAATTCCTTTCATATACGCGGTTTTATTTTGGGCCGAGACATTTTTGTTTCTGATATTAACAAGCAAATATTTTTTATTAAAAATGATAAGTTAATTGGAGTTAAAAACACCGAAAAATTATCGGGTGAAAAAAATTTCTTTTTTTATCAAGCTTCGTTGAATCAAAATTATGTAGGCTTCAGAAATATTGGAATTTATAAAGTTAATTACGATTCTTTATCTCCGGAGAAAACAACTTTTGAAAAACAACATGCGGCGAGTGAAGCAATAATATCAGACGCAGAGATTAATAACGGCACATTATTAAAAAATGGCAACTTTATTATTACCACCAATAAAGTTGGAGCAATAGAAATTAATAAAAATTTAGAAGTTGTAAATATATTCAATACAAAAAATAATATAAATGATAATAATGTAAAATTTGTATTTCAAGACATTAACGGCAATCTTTGGTTTGCTTTATATTACGGTATTTCATATATAGAGTCTAATTCTCGTGTGTTTAAATACGACAGAACAAACGGAATTAATGGGCCCGTTCAATGCGCTGCATATTATAAAAATAATTTATACTTAGCCACCGATAAAGGTGTACAATTTTATAACACAAGAACTAAATCGTTCGAAGAACTGCTTGGTTTTAATAAACAGTGTTGGTTCCTTTTAAATTACCAACTTAATTTATTCATTGGCTCACAAAAAGGTTTGTTTGTTTTTAACGGCAAATCTATTTCGCAAATAAATCCAAATAAATCTATTTTTTTATTTATAGACCCTTACCAAAAAAATATTATTTATAGCGCAACAGAAAATGGCATTGATATTTATATTATTAACGACACAAAAATAAATTTATTAAAATCGATTTCACTTTCTTCTCAAATAAATAGCATAACCGGAGACTTTTTTCAAAACGTTTATTTTGGTGCGGAAAACGGTAAAATTTATTTTCTAAATAACAAAACAAAATTGTCCCTCGATTCAATTAATTCAACAGAAAGTATAGTAAATCAGCCAAATGAAAATTTTTTGTTTTCATACAAAAACAAGGCTCTAATAGGCACTAGCAATGGAATATATGCCATAATAAAAAAAGGGGGAAAGTTTGTTTGTGTAAAAGATACTTTGTTTCATAAATTTACTAAAGGAAGTGAAATATTTAGAGCAAGCGAAAACGATGAGGATTTATTTTGTTCTCAAACAAAAGAAAATAAAATACAAAATAAAATAGAAAAACAATTTGTTTATATAACCAAAAAAAACAATAAATTTTTTATTAATAAAAACGAAACTGGAAGGTTAAAAGATATAAAAGCAAACTTTATTTCATATGACTCATCAAAAAAAATTATTTTAATTTCATCAGATGAAGGTTTATTTTTTTTTAATAAACAAAATAAACCTATTAGTACTAGATACAACCTCTATTTTAAAAGCATAGTATTTAATAAAGATACTTTAGATGAAAATTTGTTTTTAGATAAACCAAATAAAGTAAATGTTATTAATTACACAAATAATGATTTAAAAATTACAATTGGCTACAACTACTTTGAAAACATTAATGATGTTGAGTTTAGTTATTATTTAGGCGGTAAAGAAACTAATTACGGTGCCAGAACAAAAAAATTTGACGTTAATTATAGTAACTTAAATGAAGGAAATTACACTTTTTATTTAAGAGCTTTTAATAATAGTGACTCAAATTTTATTGAAAAAAGTTTTTCGTTTAAAATTTTACCACCATGGTATAGAACAATTACAGCTTTTTGTGTTTATTTCATAGGGTTTTTGATTTTTATTTTTATAATAATCAAGTTATATGGCAAACGTTTAAAATTGCAAAATATTAAATTAGAAGAAATTATTAAACAAAGAACTTTAACAATAAAAGACCAAGTTTTATTGTTAGAAAATCAAAAAAAAGAAATTATTGACTCGATTAATTACGCAAAACGTATTCAAAAATCTTTATTGGCCAGCGACAAACTTCTTAAAAATAATTTAAAAGATTATTTTATTTTTTTTAAACCTAAAGATATTGTAAGTGGCGATTTTTATTGGGCTACGATTTTAGAAAATGGCAGTTTTTTATTTGCAACAGCTGACAGCACAGGTCATGGAGTGCCCGGAGCTTTAATGAGCATGTTAAACATTAGTTGTTTAGAAAAAGCAACCGTTTCAGAGAAACTAACTAAACCTAACGAAATATTAAATTCAATAAGAAAAAAAATTATTGAAACCTTAGCAAATGATGGAAGTTCTGACGGAGGTAAAGATGGTATGGATTGTA
>CANFQR010000007.1 GCA_947449125.1 Bacteroidota bacterium
CCTTATGATAAAGCGGGTTCCTATGGTGTACAAGACTGGATAGGTTATATTGGAATTGATAAAATAGAAGGAAGTTTTTATAACGTAATGGGTTTGCCAGTTAAAGAACTGTATGAAGAATTAATAAAATTTTAAAAAACTAGTTTAGTTACTTTTTTGAGAGTATTAAAAAATCTTTAAGATAAAAAGGTTCAAAGTACGCTATATCTTCAAATTGATTTTCTTTAAATTTATTAAACGACAATAAACTCATATTCTTCGCGCTTGGTAAAATATTTTCGATAAAGTGAGCGTTTTTAATTTCTTTTAAAAGTGTTTTACATTTTGGCATGCCATCGCCAAAAAAATAAATTTTATCATAAGCATCAAATTGAATAATAGATTTCTCGTCTACAATTAGAGCTTCCGTTTTTGTTAGTTGTTCTAATTTATGGTTATAAATGCTTGTGTAAACTTCCATTCTTCTTGCATCAATCATTGGGCAGTAAATAACTTCTTCGTCTCCAAAAAAAGCTAAAGCGCCAAAGGTCATTATTTGCAGTGTATTTAAAGCAATTAAGGGAATGTTTAAACCAAAAGCAAATCCTTTTGCTGCGCTAACCCCAATACGAAGTCCAGTATAAGAGCCCGGCCCTTTGCTTATAGCAATTGCATTTAGTTGATTAATGTTTAACGAAGATTCAGTTAAAATCTCTTCAATAAAAACGTGTAAATTTTCGGCATGCGTAAAACCATTATTTATTTCTTTAAGAGTTAATAGTTCGCCATTTTTTGCAACCGAAACCGAGCAAACAGTAGAGGAAGTTTCAATATTTAATATATACGCCAATTATTTTTCTGATTTATAAAGGTCTTCTTTTTTTACTATTTTTATTTTTGACCCTTCTTTTAAACTTTTCGATACTGCGCTATATGGACCACAAATAACCTCCTGATTGTTGGATAAACCCGACATAATTTCTATATAATCGTTATCCTGAATACCGGTTTTCACTTCTACTTGTTTAGAAACTCCGTTATTATTAATAAAAACATACTCTTTAATTTTGACTTCCTCTTTTTTCAAGTCTCTATCTTCGTTTTCATTTTTTATAGAAATTTCTCGCTCTTCTAAATCATTTTGATTTTCTGTATTTAATGAATCAGGATTTCTTGTTGTAACTGCTTGAATTGGAATTGAAATAACATTTACAACTTTTCTGGTTTGTATATCAACGCTGGCGCTCATTCCAGGCCTAAAAGGAATAGGATTTTTTTCTGTAATTAAATATTGATAGGATTCTCTTATCAATCTTATTTTTACAACAAAATTGGTTACCTGATCTACTGATATACCTGTGCTATTTGAAGAATTTGCAATTTCGGTTACAACCCCTTTAAATTTTTTATCCATGTAGGCATCAACTTCAATAATTGCCGTATCGTTTTTATGAACTTTAATAATATCATTTTCATTTACTTCAACACTTACTTCCATTTCATTTAAGTTTGCGAGGCGTAATATTTCTGTGCCAGCCATACCGCTTACGCCCACAACTCGTTCGCCTTTTTCTACACTCAGTTTAGAAACTGTACCGTCAACTGGAGCATAGATATATGTTTTTTCTAAATTCGTATTGGCTTCTTTTAAGGTGGCCTCGCTGCTTTGAATATTATATTTTCCGGCATTTACGCTCGCTTCAATAGCGCTTACATTTGCTTTGGCTGATTCGTATTGAGCTTTAAACCCATCAAATTCTTGTTGCGAAATTGTGTTTTGTTCAAATAATTTTTTGTTCCTTAAGTAGGTTGCTTCACTGTTGGTTAAATTCGCTTTTGCCTGATCGAGTTGAGCCATTGCTGTTTTTAAATTGGCTTTTGTTGTATTTACGTTTGCGTTAACTCGTTCAATTGCGCTAACATATAAGTCAGGTTTTATACGACAAAGCAGCGCACCTTTTTTAACTTGATCACCTTCTTTAACAACCATTTCTGTGATTTCACCGCTAACATCACTGCTTAGTTTCAATTCGGTTTCTGGCTGAATTTTGCCGGTGGCAGAAACTAATTCAATAATTGTTCTGGTACTTGCGTTTTGTGTATATACTTCAAAAGGCTTGTTCCCATTCATAAATTTTATAATTACTACTAATAAAATTATTATTAGGCCAATCCCAATTATCCAATATAGTTTTTTCATAGTTGCATTATTTTTTTGTTTTGCTTAAAGCAAAAAATAGTTATTCAAATTTAACTAAATATATAGTTTTTGCAGTAAAACCATGGTTAAATTTGTGTGTTTAGTAAATGATATTTACCACTTATAAATTATAAATGAAATTAAATAAAAACGATAACCCGAATAGTTTAATACATGAGAGTAGTCCTTATTTATTGCAACACGCTTATAATCCAGTTAATTGGTTGCCTTTTAGTGATGCTGTTTTTGAAAAAGCAAAAAAAGAAGACAAGTTGATTTTGATAAGTGTTGGTTATAGCGCATGTCATTGGTGTCATGTAATGGAGAAAGAGAGTTTTGAAGATGTTGAGGTGGCAGAAATAATGAATAAATTTTTCATTAATGTGAAAGTAGACAGAGAAGAGCGCTCTGATGTTGATATGCTTTATATGCAGGCTGTTCAGCTTATGACCGGGCAGGGAGGCTGGCCCTTAAACTGCATTACATTACCAGATGGCCGGCCAATTTATGGCGGAACTTATTTTAATAAAGCTAAGTGGATTGATATTTTAAAAAAAATAGCAGAGCTATATTCTCTTAGCAAAGATAAAGCAATTGATTACGCTAATTATTTAACTGAAGGAATAAAAAAGGCGGAAGCTTTAAGCACCTTAAAAAACTCTGACACAATCTTGAATAAAAAACTATTAGAGTCAATTGTTACTGGTTGGAAATCTAATTTAGATTACGAAAATGGCGGACCAAACAGGGCGCCAAAATTTCCTATGCCGTCTAATTATCAGTTTCTACTGAGGTATGCCTTGTTGAACGGCGATCATGAACTATTAAATCATGTTAATTGCACTTTAACAAAAATGGCCTCGGGCGGTATTTACGATCAATTACATGGTGGTTTTGCAAGATACAGTACCGATGAAATTTGGAAAGTTCCGCATTTTGAAAAAATGTTATACGATAATGCTCAATTAGTTTCGCTTTACTGTGAGGCATTTAATAACACTCAAAATAATTTATATAAAGAAATAGTAAACCACACTTTAGATTTTATAACCGCTAATTGGCTCACAAATGAAGGCGCTTTCTATTCTGCATTTGATGCTGATAGTGAAGGAGAGGAAGGTAAATATTATGTGTGGAATAATTTGGATTTAAAAGATTTGCTTGGCGAAGATTATGATGTTTTTGTAGACTATTATCAAGTTAATGGCATAGGTTATTGGGAAC
This sequence comes from Bacteroidota bacterium, assembly GCA_947449125.1. Lineage (GTDB taxonomy): Bacteria > Bacteroidota > Bacteroidia > B-17B0 > Aurantibacillaceae > Aurantibacillus. The sequence continues at coordinate 3,404 of CANFQR010000007.1, forward strand.
ATGGAAATTCTATTTTAATGCGTTCAGAAAATTTACCAAATATTCTCTCAAAATTTAACGTAACTATAGAGCAATTAAACGAAAAAATAAATAATTGTAAAATCATTTTAAAACAAGAATCTAAAAACCGAGAGTTGCCAGGTTTAGATGACAAGTCAATAACATCTTGGAATGCTCTTGCATGCACAGCTTATGCAAAAGGGTATTTAAGTTTTGGAAATAGCCTGCATAAAGAAATTTGTCTTAATTCAATTAATTTTATCTTAACAAAACTTTCTAAGCCTGATGGCAGTTTGTATAGAACATATAAAAACGGACAGACAAAAATAGATGCGTTTTTAGAAGATTACGCTTTTACAATTGAAGCTTTACAAAACTGTTATTTAGTTTCCAATAATGAAAATTATTTAATGGAGGCGAAAAAATTAACCGAATTTGTTTTGCGAAATTTTAATAATTCAGACAGCGAACTTTTTTATTATACAAGCCACTCATCATCACAGTTAATTACCCGAACTACAGAAGTGAGCGATAATGTTATTCCAGCTTCAAATTCTCAAATGGCATTAAATTTATTTTATTTGGGTATTTATTTTGAGGATAAAAATTGGCAAAATAAAGCCGTAAAAATGTTGCATCATGTAGTGGATGAATTAATTGAATATGGCCCGGGATATAGTAATTGGGGATGTTTAGCGTTAAATTTAATTTTCCCATTTAAAGAAATTTCAATTGTTGGTAAAAATGTTGAAGAAAAACTTCTTGCGCTTTACCAAACTGGCGTTACAAATACGATTTTAGCAGTGAGCGCAACGGAGTCGTTTTTACCATTAACCGCTAACAGATTTGATTCGCAAAAAACATTAATTTATGTGTGCGAAAACAACTCTTGTAAGCAACCGGTAGAAGCCATAAGTGAGGCTGTACAGTTAATTAGTTGATTTGAATAAGTGTCTGTTTATAATAGTCTTTTGTTTATCTGATCTTTGTTTGAGAGCCCAGGTTTTGTTACCTACCCCCGAAACAGCTTTTGAAAAGCAACATCATTTTAATCCGGATGTAATTAAATCCAAAAACATTAAGCGTATTACTTATGATATTATAGATAAAAAAGATTTTGAAGTAGCTGTTGAAAATAACACAACCGAATCGTATGATTTTGACAACACCGGAAAATTAATACGGTATTATTATACAATTGTTGTAAAAACTATTGAAAGGGAAATTATAATTCCCGCTCGTTATAAAGGCAAACGAAAAATAAAAAGTGAGGAGAAAAAAATAGTGAGTTTTAATATTTACGATACGGTAAGTACCAGTTATTTTTTTTCAGGAAACAATTTAATACTTAAAAGATATTTTGACGGCATAAATTACTACGAAAGCAGGTATTACAGTTACAATAATAAAAATCAACTAATCAAAGAATTGCGTTATAAAGAAACAAATAACAGCAAGGATAAATCTGTTTTTATTTTGGCAAATCAATTATTGTTGAGCGAAGATAGTTTTCAATATCAAACATTTTCATCCAAACAATTAAAATGCATTTACTTTAACAGCGAAAACAGGCCGTATAAGGAAGTAATTACAAATTATGACAGTATAGGTCGAAAAAAAATTGAGTACGAAAATTATATTGCTGCATCTTGGATAAAACAGGAACATAGTTATGAATATTTTAAAAATTGTTTGGTCATGGCTAAGTTTATTGGCAATGCCAATAATGACATAGAGTTAAAAATTACTTACGAATACAATACGTTAAATAATGAATTGTATTCTGAGAAACATTTTAAAAACAATTTGTTGGTTAAGGAGATAAGTTATATTACCGATTCAAACAATGGTTTGCTAAACTCTTTTATAATAAGAGATCCAATAAATAAGACTATTCGAATTATAAAATTAAAGTATGAATTTTACAGTTTGTAAATGCTAATAAACAAAAAGCCTCGAATAAATTTATCCGAGGCTTTTTAATTAGTAATGACTTTTTTAATGGTGATGATGTCCTCCCGGACCGTGAATATGTCCATGATCTAACTCTTCTTTGGTGGCTTCTCTAACATCTAAAACTTCACCTATAAAATGTAAATCGTAACCAGCTAAAGGATGATTAAAATCCATTTCAACATGAGCATCTGTTACTTCAATTACTTTTCCAACTAAACGATTTCCGTCAGCATCATTCATTTCAAGGTCTTCACCTACCTTTACTCTTGCACTATCAAAATTTCCATCAACCTCAAATGCGGTTTTATCTATCTTGACAACGTATTCTTTTTCGAAAATACCGTATGCGTTTTCTGATGTAATTTGAAAATCAAATTTATCACCTTTAATTTTTCCGTTTAAATTAGCTTCAAATTCTGGTAAAACGCCACCATATCCATATAAAAAAACAAATGGATGTTCGGGCGAGGTTTGTTCAATTAATTCCTCAGGCTCATTGTTTTTGCTGGCAGTTAAATAGTAATTAACGCTTACAGCTTTGTCTTCTGATATTGTCATTTATATATTTTTTTTGAAATTACTGTTTTTAGTTTAATTGCTTCAGGTTTTTTTCCAACAGAAAAGTTAGTTTTTGCTTGTTAACATTTGCGGTTATTTCTGAATTCATAACAAACGAAACAGCCCCTGTTTGCTCGCTAACAGAAATGGCTAATGCGTCAGTGTTTTCTGTTACACCTACTGCAGCGCGGTGTCGCATACCGTAGTTTGCGGGGAAATTTTCTTTTTCGGTAACCGGTAAAACGCATCTTGCAGCCACAATTCTATTTTCGTTTATGATTACAGCGCCATCGTGTAAAGGTGAATTTTTAAAAAAAATATTTTCCAGCATTCGGCTAGTTAAACCTGCATCAAGAATATCGCCGGTATTTATAAAAAATTTAAGATCTGATTTTCTACTGATGATTATTAATGCTCCGGTTTTGGATTCGCTCATATTAAAACAAGCGTCAACAACCGCGTCTATATTTAAATAAATTTCTTTATCGGTAGAAGTAAAAAAATTGATTTTAAAGATGTTTTTCCAGTTTTTATTTCTTAAAAATTCATTGGAACCTATGTAAAGCAAGAACTTTCTTATTTCCTGCTGAAACACAATCATAATTGCTATTACACCTACGTTTACAAACTTACCGATGATTGACGACAGCAACTTTAAATCAAAAGCTTTAATAATAATAAATGCTAAATATATAAAAGCCAAGCCAACAAAAATATTTACTGCAGATGTGCCCTTAACTAAGTTGTAAGTTAAATAGAGCATGATGGCAACCAGTAAAATATCTATAGCGTCCGTAATCCCGAACGAAATAAAATTTATGAAAAAATGAATTAGCACGTTTTAGGAATTTATTTTTTTGTGATTTTCATACATTTCATGTACAAGCCCGTCTGATAAGCCAATTTGAGGCACATATACTTTTTCAATATCAGCATTTTTCATTATAGTTAAAAATATTTTTGCAGCAGGCACAATAACGTCTGCCCTGTCAGGTTTTAAGTCAAGTCTTTCAATTCTCTCCTGGTAGGTGTATGAGCAAAGCATTTCGTAAATCCCTTTTAATTTATCGTAGCTAAGATGTTTGGTTTCTTTTTTACCACTCATTTTAAAAATTTTGTTGATGTTTCCACCTGAGCCAATTGCGCTTAGAGGGTGAATCCCCGCTGTATTTCTTTTTAACCATATTTTCATGTCATCAAACTCATTTTTATCTACTTTGTTTAATAACATTCTTACTGTGCCAATATTAAACGATCTTGCGGCAACTACCTTATTATTAAAATATAAAGTTAATTCGGTGCTACCTCCACCAACGTCAATATATAAATAAGCCCATCTTGGATTTAATAATTCTTCGATGTGATTTGAAAAAACTAAAGCGGCTTCATTTTTACCATCAATAATTTCAACATTTAAACCTGTTTCAGTTTTAATTTTCGAGATTAATTCGTTTCCGTTTGCTGCGTCGCGCATGGCGCTTGTGGCAACTGCTCTATAGTTTTTTACATCATAGGCTTTAATTAATTGGGCGTATCCTTTTAATGCCGTAATTAATTTTTCGCTTTTTTGTTCTGATATTTTTCCTATGGTAAAAACATCTTCACCTAAACGAATGGGCATTCTGAAAAGTTCTTCTTTATTAAAATGCGCCTTACCATCCACCACATAAACTCGGCAAAACAATAATCGCATGGCGTTACTTCCTATATCAATTGCAGCAAAAACCATTACTTTATAATTTTATTTTTTTGTTGACTATTTTTTAAGTGTTTTTCTTTATCGTTTTTCAGGAAAGCAAATATTTCATCCTGCACTCTTACTTTTTTTTCGCCGGGTTTAGCTTTTTTATAAATATTATCTTGCTTTTTATCAATAAGTCTAACTTTTGTATTGCCCGAAAGTTGTATCCGTATAATTTCTTTTATTTGAGAACGAATTTCGTTATCGTAAATTGGAACGGCTACTTCGCTTCTGCTATCAAGATTGCGGCTCATCCAGTCTGCCGAAGAAATAAATATTTTTTCGTTACCACTATTGTGAAAAATAAAAATTCGTGTATGTTCAAGGTATTTGTCTACAATGCTATATGCTTTTATGTTGTCGCTCCATCCCGGATAATCAGTTACCAATGAGCAAGCACCCCTAATAATTAATGTAATGTTCACGCCCGCTTTACTGGCTTCATATAATTTGTAAATCATTTCTTTGTCAACCAAACTGTTCATTTTAAGTGTTATAGCTGCCGTTTTTTTGTTTTTTGCGTTATGAATTTCTTTTTCAATTAAATCAATAAACGTTTTACGCATAAAAAAAGGCGCAACAACCAGGCTTTTAAAATCAAACACCTTAAAATTGTTTTCGTAAAAATCAAATACTTTATTTAAGTCTTCTGTTATTAATTTATTACAGGTTAGTAATGAAAAGTCGGTATAAATTTTCGCGGTTTTTTCATTAAAATTTCCAGTGCCAATGTGTGCATATTTTAATTCTTTTCCGCCTTCTTTTGTAGTAATTAAAAAAAGTTTAGAATGTACTTTTAATCCAGGCACACCAAAAATCACTTTAGCGCCTTCTTCTTGTAGTTTGTTTGCCCAGTAAATATTGTTTTCTTCGTCAAATCTGGCTTGTAGTTCAACCAAGACGGTAACTTTTTTTCCGTTTTTTACAGCGTTAATTAAGGCGTTGGCAATTTTTGACGAATCGGCTATACGGTATAATGTAATTTTAATTGTTTCTACAACCGGGTCTATAGAAGCCTCCCGAAGCAAATTAATAATGTGATTGTAATTGTGGTAAGGATAATGTAAAAGTATGTCGTTATTTTTTATGGCATTTAAAGTTGTGTAAGGGTTATTAATTAAATATTTGTGTTGTAGCGAAGGCGGATTATTATAAACTAGTGAAGTTTCGCCTAAATTAGGAAAACTGATAAAGTCTTTAAAGTTATGATATCTTCCTCCCGGAATAGCATTATCTTTTTTTGCCATACCGAGTTTTTTCATGATGTAATGCAACATGTCGTTTGGCATAGCGGCATCGTAAACAAATCTTACAGGTAAACCTTGCTTGCGAGCTTTAACACTTTTTGAAATTTTTTCGATCATGCTTTTGCTTACATCGCTATCAATATCTAATTCAGCGTCACGCGTTAATTTAATGTTATATGATTCTACTGTTTTAAAACCAAACACATTAAATATTTGGCCTGCATTAAAGCGAATAACATCGTCTAACATCATTATAAAATGTTTATTACCCTGTTTAGGTAAAACAACGAAGCGAGAAATAATTGTTGACGGAATTTCTATTATTGCGAATTTATTTTTATGTTTTTTTAAAACGGATTCGAGTTTAAGGTAGAGGTAACTTGCTTTGTCTTTTAAGAAAGGAAAAGGCTTGTTGTCGTCAATCATTACTGGGAATAAAGTGGAAATGATTTCTTCTCTAAAATAATCTCTAACAAAGGCTTCTTGCGAGGGGATTAATTGTTTTTCGTTGATAATAAAAACATTTTTTTTTGCCAGCTCTTTTAAAATTTCTTCATAAATGGTTTCAAATTTTATTTGTTGTTCAATTACTTTACGTTGTAAACGAGTAAGCAATTCTTTCGGATCTTCGTCGTAAATCGATAATGCTTTTTTCCCAAGTTTGGCAAGTCTTTTAACGGTAGCAACTCTTACTCTGTAAAACTCATCGCGGTTGTTACTAAAAATGCCCAGAAATTTTAATCTCTCAATTAGCGGAGTTGTTGGATCTTCTGCCTCTTGAAGCACTCTCTCGTTAAAAGACAGCCAGCTAATTTCACGATTAATGTATGGAACTTCTTTTTTTTTCATAAAATCTTTAATGTTTTTTTAAGTATAAGTTTAGTATTCTTTAGGAAATTTATGAAAGTTTAAACTGGAGTTTTGTGGCGATATATTTTTCCATGAATCAGTTTCGAAATTAATGCTTATAATGCCACAGGTAGGAATATTATCTATAAATAAATTATTGCAAATTTCATTTGAAAAATTTGTTAAAGATGGATTATGACCAAATAACAGGATGGATTTTTTTAGATTATTTTGTCTGTTTATGACAGATAAAATAATGTTTGAGGTACTTTCATATATTTCAGGCTCAATAATCAAATCAGTTATATTATAGTTTAATGTTCTTGCAAATATTAAAGCTGTACTTAATGCTCTTGTGGCCGAACTGCTTATAATTAAATCAGGTTTAATTTGATTGTTAACATACCATTCGCTTAACGTATAGGCGTTATCATAGCCTCTAGCGTTTAAATGCCTGTCAATGTCGTTTAAGGCTTCCTTTTCCCAATCGCTTTTGGCATGCCTTATTAAAGTAAGCTGCATCATGTTTTAAATGTTTTAATAAAAACAAACAAATTAAAATACTATAAACCTTAAATTTACATAAAACCAAAATTTTTATGAGCAATAATTCAACAATTATATGTCCTAATTGCAAACATGAATTTCATATTGAACATGCTTTATCTCAAAAGATTGAAGACGAAATAAAAGGAAGATATTTAAAAAAATATAATGAAGATAAACAACGGTTCGAGCAAGAAAAGTCTCAATTGGCAAGAGAGTCAGAGCAGTTAAAATTGCAGGCAGAAAACATGGATAAAATTGTAAGTGAAAAATTGAAAGCGGCCAAAATTCAGTTAGAACAGGATGCAATTAAAAAAGCTGCTGCCGATAGTGAAATGAAAATCCAATTACTTAATAACGAGTTAAAAGAAAAAGCAGATAAACTAAAAGAGAGTCAGATGAAGGAACTCGAGCTCATGAAAAAAGAAAATCAAATAAAGGAGCGTGAAGAGAATTTAAAATTCGATATGGAAAAACAAATGCTTGAGCGACAAAAGGAAATTGAAGAGCGTGTAAAAAAAATGGAGAGTGAGCGGGCTGAATTTAAAATTAAGGAGCTAGAAAAAAAGTTGTCAGATCAGGCGGAACTTGTGGAAACCATGAAACGAAAAGCAGAGCAAGGAAGTATGCAGCTTCAAGGTGAAATCTTGGAATTAGCTCTCGAGGAATTATTAAAAGCAACCTTTCCGACAGATGTGATTGAAGAGGTAGCAAAAGGCGTAAAAGGAGCTGATTGCATACAGTTTGTTAAAAATAAAATAGGCCAACCGTGCGGAAAAATAATATACGAAAGTAAGCGAACCAAAGCCTTCGCCAATGAATGGATAGAAAAATTAAAACAGGATATGCGCGCCCAGCAGGCCGATATTGCAGTTATTGTTACCGAAACCATGCCAAAGGACATGGATAATTTTGGGTTTAAAGATGGTGTTTGGATTTGTCGTTTTGCCGATGTTAAACCCATTTCATTTTTGTTACGAGATAGTCTGTTAAAAATTAATAATGCAATTATTAGCCAAGAAAATAAAGGTGATAAAATGCAGCTCTTATACGATTATTTAACCGGTAATGAGTTTAGGCAAAACGTGGAGGCTGTTGCCGAAGGATTTTTATCGATGCGAGAGGGAATTATAAAAGAAAAAATGCAGATGGATAAAATTTGGAAAGAGCGTGAAAAACAATTAGATAAGGTATTGCTTAATACGGCTCAGTTTTATGGCTCAATAAAAGGAATTGCAGGTAATGCCCTTGGCGACCTTAAAATGTTAGAGTGATTAAATTAATTACTTTTGGCGCAATAAACCTAAACAAATTACGTATCTTTAATGTTGGGTTTTTATGCTGTTATTAAAGCGTCACATAGTTTTTTTATTTCTGCTTTTGTCTTTTTTTTCTGAAGCTCAGTTTAATTATGGGCATCAGATGGATTTCGGAAAAAACAGAATACAATACCAGGATTTTAATTGGACCTACTTTGATTTTGAACGTTTTCGAATTTATTCTTATCAAGGAGGAGCCGAAATTTCAAAATATGTTTCTGTTTCTTTAAATAATCTTCTACCGGTTCTAGAAAAAAAATTAGATTTTCAAACCGAAGAAAAAATTAATGTTATTGTATATAATAATCAAAATGATTTTAAACAAAGTAATTTAGGTTTAGCCACAGATGATCAAACTAATATTGGTGGGGTAACAAAAATATTAGGTAGTAAAATGTCCGTTTTTTTTAACGGGTCCCATGCCGAATTAGATGTTCAATTGAAATCAGGCTTGTCACAAATTTTAATTAATCAAATATTATATGGTGGCAGTGCTCGCGAGATGGTCCGAAACTCAACCTTATTAAATCTGCCTGCTTGGTATGTTAACGGACTTGTTAGTTTTATTTCTGAAGGTACAACTTCGTATAACGACAACTTCACATATGATGCAATTAAAAACGATAATCTTTCTCACTTTAATAAGTTGGAAGGAAAAGAGGCATTACTTGCAGGGCACGCATTATGGAGTTATATTATTGATTCATACGGCGAAGCGGTAATTCCAAATTTGCTATATACAACTAGGGTTACACGAAGTCCAGACAATTCGTTTTTGTTTGTGCTTGGAGTTTCACTTTCAAATTTAATTTATGATTTTACCGATGCCTATAACCGAAGATTATTTTTAAATAAAGACACGCTTCGTAAATCTCCTGTTAACAATAATAGTATTTTAAAAAAATATAAAATAGGTAAACATTACTATCAATTAAAATTAAGTAATGGTGGTAAACAAGTTATTTATGCCACGAACGAATTAAATCAGATAAAGGTTTATTTAAAAACACTCGGAGAGACCGGACAGCAGCGCTTATTAAAATTTGGACCAAAACTTATACAAATAAGCGATTATAATTATCCTTTGTTAGGATGGCACCCAAACGGGAAATTAGTTTTTATGATTTATGAAAAGAAAAATCAATTGCTTATTCACACTGTTAACTTAGAAACAAAAGAAAATGTAATTCGCAATTTGCCAGGCTTTGAAAAAGTAAATAGTTTTTCATTTAATTCTGATGGAAAAAAAATAGTAATCAGTGCTGTCAAAAAAGGAAAAGGACAAAGTGATGTGTTTGTTTTTTCTTTAAACACAAGTGGTATTGAACAATTAACAAACGATATTTGGGACGATAACAATCCGGTTTTTATTAAAGGAGGCAAACAAATTGTGTTTGAAAGTAACCGCGTGAGCGACACCATTAAATTAACAGATGACGCAAAATATTTTTATAAGCATAACGCTAATCATGATTTGTTTATGGCTCAATATCCCTTAACAACTAAGATTTTGACACGAATAAACAATACACCTGAAGTTAATGAAACGCAACCTCAGGCAGTTGATAACAATTATATATGCTATCTGAGCGAAAAAAATGGAATTTATAACCGATATATTGCTGAGTTTGACAGCTCCATTTCTTACATTGATACAACAGAGCATTATCGTTATTTTTTCAAATCAAAACCAATTACAAATTTTGACAGGAATATAATTGAGCAACATATTAATGCCGGCAGTACTCATGTTGGTGACATAATTTACGCCAATGGTAAAAATATGATGTTGGTTACTCCAATCAGTAAATTAAATGAAATCAATATTAAACCTCCTTTACAAACTTGGGCAAAAATTTCATCGAGAGCTTTTGTGGTTAATGTTTCAGAGAGTAACTATTCACCTAATTTACAAGTAACTTCTCCTTCAAAAAAAGAGGACACGCTTAACAAAGGAATCGATTTTGATAATTATAAATTTGAAGGTGAAAAAAATAAAGTTGTAAATACCAATACATCAACTACTGTTGCTGAAAATCAAAAAAAAGATACGCTTGCTAAAAAAGTAAGCGATAATGTTTTTAATTTTCCGATTCAACAAAATTATTATACCTCTTTTTATACGGATTATGTTGTTACTCAGTTCGACAATTCTTTTTTGGCAAATAATTATCAGGTTTTTGCCGGAGGCGGTTCTCCTTTATATTTAAATCCGGGATTTAATTTTTTAACTAAAATAGCCATTAGCGATTTATTTGAAGATCAGCGTATAACCGGCGGCTTCAGAATTAATCCGTCTGTTGACAATGAATTTTTAATCTCTTGGGAGCAGCGTAAAAAATTAGTTGATCATCAGATATTAATTGATAGACAAACGTTTGCAAGTGTTCCACTTTCATCATCCATAGTCTCTAATTTTTTTGCAAAAGTAAATACACACTCTGTAAGTTATAAACTTAAATATCCTTTTAATCCTGTAGCTTCTTTGCGCGGTTCTCTGCTATACAGAAATGACAGATATGTTCCGCTCTCTAATGGTGATTTTTCGTTGCCGTTACAACCTACTTTTCAAAATATGATGGGCGCTCGTGCCGAATATGTTTATGATGATACGCGTTCTGTTATGTTAAATATAATGAACGGTTTTCGTTTTAAGATATGGGCTGAGTATTGGCAAATAAAAGACGAAAAAAATAGAAATTTAATTACTTCAGGCTTTGACGCGCGTTATTATAAAAAACTCCATCGTCAAATAACATGGTGTAACCGATTTGCCGGCGGAAATTCTTTAGGAACAGATCGTTTAATTTTTTATTTAGGTGGGGTAGACAACTGGTTAAATCCTTCATTTAACAACAATATAAATATTGTAAATCCTGATAAATATGGCTTTCAGACTATTGCTACCAATATGAGAGGGTTTAATCAAAACATACGAAACGGAAATAATTTTTTGGTTTATAATTCTGAATTAAGAATTCCGTTAATTCGTTATTTAATTAATTATCCGTTGCGTTCCGATTTTTTAAATAATTTTCAGGTTATCGGATTTACAGATGTTGGTATGGCATGGACAGATTTTAATCCTTTAAGCAAACAAAATACAGAAAATGTAAATACTTATGTATACGAAGGAAGCAATATTATTGTTACTGTAAATAATCCAAAAAATCCTTTGGTTGGTGCAACGGGATTTGGATTTAGATCGCGTTTACTCGGCTATTTTGTTAGATTGGATTTTGGATGGGGAATTGATAATTGGGAAATTCAAAAAAATAAAGTGGTTAGTATTTCATTTGCTACAGATTTTTAAATTTATCGTATGACAAATACAATTATTATTTTGTTAATTATTGGCTTAATAGCCGGTTTTTTAAGTGGATTGGTCGGAATAGGTGGCGGAATTATTATTGTACCTGTTTTAGTTTATTTGCTTAAAGTAGACCAAAAAACAGCCCAAGGAACTACAATTTTTATGTTTCTTTTACCAATAGGACTGTTAAGTGTTTTCAATTATTACAAAGCAGGTCACATCAATTTAAAATTTGCGTTAATTATGGCTATTACTTTTTTTATTGGTAGTTTTTTTGGCAGTAAAACAGCAATTGCTATAGATACAAAAATTATAAAACAATTTTTTGCAATTGTTATGATTTTGATTGGTATAAAAATGTTGTGGAATAAATAATGGATCTTTCAGAAAAGATAAAGGAGTTATCTAAACATTATTTTTCCGAAATCCTGGAAATTAGAAGGCATTTGCATCAGAACCCTGAGCTTTCTTTTCAAGAAATTGAAACCTCTTTTTATATACAACAACAATTGTCTAAAGCCGGTATTTCTTTTACAAAGGGTTATGTAAAAACCGGAATAATAGCCCTTATAAAAGGTAAAAACCCAGATAAGAAAACAATATTAATTAGGGCTGATATGGACGCATTGCCCATTCAAGAAAAAAATAATGTATCGTATAAGTCATCAAATGATGGTGTTATGCACGCTTGCGGTCACGATGTACATTCTGCCATTGCGTTGGGTGCTACATTTATTTTAAACGACCTTAAAAATGAATTTGAAGGAACCGTAAAAATCATGTTTCAGCCGGGAGAAGAAGTTTTACCTGGAGGCGCAAGTTTGATGATTGATGCTGGTGTCCTAGAAAATCCCAAAGTAGATAAAGCACTAGCCTTGCATGTTTTCCCGAGTATGAGCGCTGGTAAAGTTGGGTTTAAAAGTGGTATGTACATGGCGAGCACAGATGAGTTATTTTTAACGGTAAACGGAAAAGGCGGACATGCAGCCATGCCTGCTGATTATATTAATCCATTAATAATTTCTTCAGAAATTTTACTGGAAATAAATAAATGTTTTATGTTACCCAATTCATTAATTGGAACTAAAGGTGAGTCAATCCCAACGGTTGTGGCATTTGGTAAAATCGAAGGAAATGGCGCCACTAATATAATTCCTGAAAAAGTTGAAATTGCCGGCACCATAAGAACAATGGACGAAAGCTGGAGAGAAAATGTGCATGAACAATTACAACTTATAGTAAAAAATATATCCGGGAAATATAATATCACATCTGTTTTACAAATCAAAAAAGGTTATCCGTTTTTAGTTAATGACAAAGAATTTACGGATAATTGCATTTTAGATGCTCAGAATTTTCTTGGAAAAGAAAATGTAGAACAATTGCCAATCAGAATGACCGCAGAAGATTTTTCTTTTATTTCACAAAAAGTGCCAAGTTGTTTTTTTAGATTAGGTACCGGTAATACAGAAAAGGGAATTATTTCTGGCGTGCACACCTCTACATTTGATATTGATGAAGATGCTTTGTTAACTGGTGTTTCCTTAATGACTCATTTAACAATCAGTGAATTGGCTCGGTAATTATTTTTAGCGCCAAGTATTCTAAAAAACATTTCAAAATATTCCATAAGTCGGCTAATCCTGCTTGTTTTATACAATTTTGTATCTTTAATAACGTTATTAAATGGTGTTTTTCCGTCGAGTTTTAATTCTGTTTTTCTTTTTTTTCTTTATCTCAAAAGGAAACGCGCAGATATTTAATCCTTCTCAAAAAAAAACATTTAAAGTAGTTAGCGATACGTTGGTTTTGGATAGTTTAAGCATTGTACCTGGCAGTTTAAAATTTAGTATTTATCCTCAAACCGATTCGTTATATTTTCCGGAGGTAAATTATAAACTACACGCAATAATTTTTTCGACTAAAAAACCAGACAGTTTAGTTGTTTGGTATAAACGATTCCCTTACAATTTTGAGAGAATTTATTTTCATAAAAACTCAAGTATTCTCTATAGCGATTTATCTAAACCAAACAATCCATTCACGATTAATTATAATAATTTAAATTTAAAGCAAGACTATTTGCTCCAATATGATGGGTTAAATAAAAACGGAAATATCAGCAGAGGTATATCCTTTGGCAACAATCAAGATGTGGTTGTAAATTCTAATTTGAATTTACAGGTTAGTGGTAAGTTAACCCCCGAAATTGATATGGTAATGGCTGCAACTGACAACAATATCCCCTTTCAGGCAGATGGTACCACAGCACAATTACAA